>CALVWU010000025.1 GCA_944367955.1 uncultured Clostridia bacterium | reverse complement strand
GGACGGGTAACTATTACGCCGGCTATGGCCACTCTGCGCTTTTGTCCGCCCGAAAGATCGAAGGGGGATTTTTCGGCTACCTCGTTGTAGTCGAGCCCCACGGCGGCGAGGGCTTCGCGCACACGGTTTTCCGCCTCCTCCGCCGAAAGATCTTTATTGAAATTTTTAAGGCCGAACGCCACGTCGTCTTTTACCGTTTCGGCAAACAGCTGATATTCGGGATACTGAAACACCATGCCCACGTCGGCGCGCAGCGACAAAAAGTTGCACTTTTTATCCGAAAGATCGTATTTGCCTATGGTTATCTTGGGCATATCAGGGGGTGTTTGCCCCTTTTTAAGCTTTTTGGGTTTATATTTTTTGTTGGCCTGCGGAAGCTTGATAAGGGCGTTGAGATGCTGTATGAGCGTCGATTTGCCGCTGCCCGTGTGACCGATTATTCCAAAAAATTCACCCTCGCCTATGTGCAAATCGACGCCGTTCAAAGCCTTTGAAGCGAAGGGGGATTTGGCGGAATAGGTATAAGTTAAGCTTTGTATATCGATGTTCCATTCACCCGCGAGAGGGCCGCCGTCGGGGGATACGCGCGGGGACGCGCCGCCGTTCAAACCCGCCCGTTCCGCGGCGGAAGCTATGCCTTCGGCCAGCTCTTCGGGATAAAGGCAGGGCGGCACGGAAATGCCGTTGGACGAAAGATAGTTGGCTATCTGCGTTATTTCGGGCAGGCACAGATTGTAAGTTACGAGCGCGTCGCCGTCATTAAAAATGCTCTGCGGCGTACCCTGCATAACGATTTCGCCGCGGTTTAAAACTATCGTTCTGTCGGCGAGCAGGGCCTCCTCCATGAAGTGGGTTATCAATAGGACGGTAAGCCCCTCTTCCCTGTTCAGCCTGCGCACCACCTCTATCACCTCTCTGCGGCCCTGAGGATCGAGCATGGCGGTGGATTCGTCGAGGATGAGTATATCGGGGCGGATGGCCAAAACGCCGGCGATGGCTATGCGCTGTTTCTGTCCGCCCGAAAGACGGGTGGGCGTGGAATGGCGATACTCCTCCATTCCCACGGCGGCAAGCGAGCTTTGTATGCGCCTGCCTATCTCCTCCCTGTCCACGCCGAGATTTTCGGGGCCGAACGCCACGTCGTCTTCGACGATGGAGGCGACCATCTGGTTATCGGGATTTTGAAAAACTATTCCGGCGTGGCTGCGCACTTTGAACACGCTTTTGGGGTCGGAAGGGTCGTATCCCCAAACGCGTATGCTGCCGCCGTCGGCCTGCAACAGGCCGCATATCAGCCTGGCAAGGGTGGATTTACCCGAACCGTTGTGACCTATTACCGAAACGAATTCGCCCTTTTTTACGGTGAGATTCACCTTGTTGAGGGCGGCCGTTTGGCTTTCGGGATAATAAAATTGTACGTCCTTTAATGATATTGCGGTAAAATCCCCGGCCGAGGGGGTATTTTCCGCACCTGTGAGTGTTGACATCGGCACTTCCTGATTTGTTATCGTTCGCAATGATTATAACAGACAATGCGCGTTTTAACAACAATTTAAACGTGACTTTTGGGTGAGTTTTGCGTGAGATTTCGCACTTTTGCATAAAAATAGTCAAAGGCGGCAAAATTGCCGCCTTTGAGTACATTTTAACCCGCTATTCAGTTATCGTCGTCGCGCAAAGACGCACCCCCGCCCTCTTCGACCTCGGACATGACAAGCTGTTCCGCCTCGCCCGCCGGCACCGCGGCGGCAGGCCGCGCCTTTTGGCCGCGTCCGTAAAGGGCTTTAAGCAGCACGGGCGTGAGTATTGAAGAGACGAGAATTAGCAGCACCGTCATTATCATGAACTCCCCGCCGAGGGCGTTGCCGCCCAAAAGCGAGGTATCCATGGCCTTTTGAGTGACTATAAGGGCCACTTCGCCGCGGGCCATCATGCCCACGCCGCCTATCGCGCTTTCGCGCAGGTCGTAGCCGAAGCACCGGGCAACCGCGCCGCATCCGACTATTTTGCCTATCAGTCCCATAAGCACGGCTAGGAAAGCGAATAATATTATGCTGCCGCCCACGCCGCCGAAATCGATGTTGCTTATGCCGATGTTGGCAAAGAACACGGGCGCGAATATCGTGTAGGCGTTTACGTTTATCTTAGAATCGACATACGCGCTTGAACGGTGCACGGTGGAAAGAACTATGCCGGCAAGGAACGCGCCCGTTATATCCGCAACGCCGAACACCTCTTCGGCAACCCAGCTGTAAACAAAGCATATGACGAGCGAAAAGATGGAGAGCCTGTGGGTGGGATACCACTTTTTTTCGAGCCATTTGAACAGTTTGTTTATGCCGAATCCCGCCAGAACCGCAAACACAAAAAAGGCGACTATCATTATTACGGTGCCGTATATGGTCGATTTAAAGGCTTCGAACCCGCCCGCTTCGGCACCGCCTCCCGAACGGGCAATGCTTGTTACCACCGACAAAACGACTATTCCTATAACGTCGTCGATGACGGCGGCGGAAACTATCGTGGTGCCCAGCTTGGTATTGATCTTGCCAAGCTCTTTAAGCACCGAAACGGTTATGGCGACCGACGTGGCCGTAAGTATCGCGCCTATGAACACGCAGCGGTAGACGTTGGCCGTGCCGAGGCCGATGTCTCCGAATGGCAGCGAAATCAAAAATCCGAGCGCGAAAGGCACGGCCACGCCCGCGCAGGCGATGAGAAAGCTGGCAAGGCCCGTATTTTTAATTTCGTCGAGGTTGGTTTCGAGCCCGGCGGAAAACATTATGAGTATCACTCCCACCTTGGAGAACACCGAAACGGTTTCGTTTTCGCCCGCGGCATTCACTTCGAGCGAGAACAGCGCGTTGTACAGCCCGCTCTGCACGTCGTTTTCAAAGCCTATCAGCGCGACGCCGCAGAACTGCCCGAATATTGCGGGCCCTATAAGTATGCCCGCTATGATAAAGCCCAGAACTTCGGGCAGGCGCAGGCTGCGAAAGAGCAGTCCGCACAGTTTGGTGGCAAGCAGCACCACCGCAAGTATCATTACATAGCCGAGGGGATGATCGATGTAAAACATATTAACGCCTCTTTTTTTGTTGAACCGCATCGGCGGTCTGTTTCATTATACCACCGCGCAAAAATTTTTTACACCGTTTTTGCAGCCGCTTTTTAATTTTTTTTATTATTTTATCCCGCCGCCGCGCCTCGGAACGCGATTGCGGGGGCGATTTAAGCCGCAAAACGCGCGCACAATTAATTTTGCAATAAAAGCGGCAAAAAATTTTAGTTTGTGTGTTGACAATTAACACAAGGTGTTTTATAATTATATTGTAATATGTTGCCTGCGGCGAAGAAAACGACGTTTCTTCACGCTGTTTTTGCGCGTCCGCGCAAAGAACGCACGCGCGCGGCGACACTTTGTTTTAAATTGAAACTATAAATATCACTTATTTATAAAATTTCGGAGGTTTTCTTTAATGAAAAAACTGACTATCGACGGCAATACCGCCGCCAGCCATGTTGCGTACGCTTTTTCGGAAGTGGCCGCGATCTACCCCATAACCCCCTCTTCGCCCATGGCGGAGATAGCGGACGAATGGGCCACCGCGGGCAGAACCAATATGTGGGGGCAGAAAGTTAAGATTGCAGAGATGCAGTCGGAAGGCGGCGCGGCGGGCGCGGTGCACGGCTCGCTTTCCGCCGGCGCGCTTACTACCACCTACACCGCTTCGCAGGGACTTCTTTTGATGATCCCCAACATGTACAAAATTTCGGGCGAATTGCTGCCCATGGTCATGCACGTTTCGGCGCGCGCGCTTGCCGCACACTCCCTTAACATCTTCGGCGACCATTCCGACGTTATGGCCTGCCGCCAGACGGGTTTTGCAATGATTTGCGATTCGTCCGTTCAGGAAGTTATGGACCTCGCGCTTGTGGCGCACCTCTCCACCCTTAAATCGAGAGTACCTTTTATTAACTTCTTCGACGGCTTCCGCACCTCGCACGAAGTTGCAAAGATAGACGTTTGGGACGAATCCGACGACTATGCCGAGATCCGCGCCATATGCGACGAAGTGGGCCTTGCCGAGGACATTAAAGATTTTAAGAGCCGCTCGCTGAACCCCGAACACCCCATTCAGAAGGGTACGGCGCAGAACGGCGACACATACTTCCAGAACAGAGAAACGGCAAACAGCTACTATGCGGCCGCTCCCGCCATCGTACAGAAGATGATGGACGTTGTTTCGGCCAAGTGCGGCAGAAAGTATCACCTGTTCGACTATGTGGGCGCACCCGACGCAGAGGAAGTTATCGTTTGCATGGGCTCGGCCTGCGAAACCATAGAAGAATCCATAAACAAACTCAACGCCATGGGCAAGAAGTACGGCCTTATAAAAGTAAGACTGTACCGCCCCTTCGTTGCCGACGCGTTTGTGGCAGCAATACCTTCGAGCTGCAAAAAGCTTGCCGTGCTCGACAGAACAAAGGAACCCGGCTCGCTGGGCGAACCTTTATACCTCGACGTATGCTCTTCGCTGCTTGAAAAGGGCGTGGGCGGCATAAAGGTGATCGGCGGTCGCTACGGCCTCGGCTCAAAGGAATTCACGCCCTCGATGGTGCTTGCCGTTTACAAGAACCTTGAAAAGGCAGAACCCAAGAACCACTTTACCATCGGTATCCACGAAGACGTTACCAATTCTTCGCTCGACTTCTCCGAAAAATTCGACGCCGCTCCCGCAGGCTCCACCTCGTGCAAGTTCTACGGCCTCGGCTCGGACGGCACCGTGGGCGCGAACAAGAACTCCATAAAGATAATAGGCGACCACACCGATAAACACGCACAGGCATACTTCTTCTACGATTCCAAAAAATCGGGCGGCATAACCGTTTCGCATCTGCGCTTCGGCGACACCCCCATACAGAGCGAATACCTCATCGACTCGGCAGACTTCGTGCAGTGCTCCAACCCCTCGTACGTCACCCGTTACGATATGACGAGCGATATTAAAGAGGGCGGCACTCTGCTTATAAACACCGACGCCACTACGGTTGAAAAGCTTGAAGAATTCCTGCCCGCAAAGGTTAAGCAGGACATCGCCAAAAAGCATATCAACCTGTACGTCATCGACGCCATACACATCGCCGGCAAGCTGGGACTTAAAGGCAGAACCAACACCATTTTGCAGTCGGCGTTCTTCCGCGTCAACCCCCAGATAATGCCCTATGACAAGGCCGTCGAATACATGAAGTACATGGCCAAAAAATCCTTCGGCAGAAAGGGCGACGCCGTTGTTCAGATGAACTACAACGCCATCGATTCGGCCGCAGGCGACAACCTTATCAAAATAGACGTTCCCGCTTCGTGGGCAAACGCAACGACGGGCGCGGAAATGGTTGAAGGCCATGCCGACAAATATTATCAGGAGATAATCAAGCCCATCCTGTATTTGCAGGGCGACAAGCTTAAATCTTCGCAGTTCAATGCCGACGGCCACGTTCCCACAGGCACCACCAAGTTTGAAAAGCGCGGCGTTGCAGTAACCGTACCCGAAATCGACATGGACAAGTGCATACAGTGCGGCACCTGCTCGTTTGTATGCCCCCACGCCTGCCTCAGACCCGCTCTTGTTAAAGAGGGTGCCGAAAAGCCCGCAACCATGCACATGAAAAAGGCCATCGGTCTGCCCGGCTATGAGTACAAGATGCAGGTATCCCCCCTCGACTGCATGGGCTGCGGAGTATGCGCAACCGTTTGCCCCGTTAAGGACGGCGGTGCCATAAAGATGATTCCTTTGGCAGAATCGCTTGAAAAGGGCGAAGAACAGAACTGGGACTACATGGTGGATCTGCCCGCGGCTGATACATCCAAGTTCAAGAAAGAAACCGTTAAGGGCTGCCAGTTCTGCACTCCTCTGTTCGAGTTCTCCGGCGCGTGCGCAGGCTGCGGCGAAACCCCCTATGTAAAGGTTATCACCCAGCTGTTCGGCGAAGACATGATAATCGCAAACGCAACGGGCTGCTCTTCGATATACGGCGGTTCGTCGCCCACATGCCCCTACACCACCAACAAGGCAGGCCACGGCCCCGCATGGGCAAACTCGCTGTTTGAAGACAACGCCGAATTCGGCTACGGCATAGGCCTTGCATACAAGACCAGGCGCGAAGCCGTTAAGGGCAAGGTTGAAAAGCTTGCAGCCGCAAGCGAGAGCTGCAAACCCGCATGCGAGGCATGGCTGGCCGCTTACGACAACCGCGAAGAGAGCAAGAAGGCTTCGGCCGCGCTGGTTGAAGCACTCAACGGCTGCACGAAGTGCAATGCCGAATGCAAGGCACTTGTAAACGAGATACTTGCCGATAAGGACTGCCTTGCCAAGAAGTCGATTTGGATATTCGGCGGCGACGGCTGGGCATACGACATCGGTTACGGCGGACTTGACCACGTGCTTGCCTCCGGCGAGGACGTAAACGTGCTCGTGCTCGACACCGAAGTTTATTCCAACACCGGCGGACAGGCCTCAAAATCGACCAACATCGGCGCGGTAGCCAAGTTTGCTTCGGCCGGCAAGAGGGTTAAAAAGAAGGATCTCGGCCTTATCGCAAAGAGCTACGGCTATGTTTATGTTGCACAGTGCGCAATGGGTTCCAACCCCGCACAGTTCTTAAAGGCAATTTCCGAAGCCGAAGCTTATCACGGCCCTTCGATAATAATCTGCTACGCTCCCTGCATCAACCACGGCATCAACATGACAAAGAGCCAGCTTGAAGAAAAGGCGGCAGTCGACTGCGGTTACTGGCAGCTTTACAGATATAATCCCGACGGAGAAGTGTTCACCCTCGACAGCAAGGAACCCAACTACGACAACTATCAGGCCTTCCTTGCGGGCGAAACGAGATACTCTTCGCTTGTAAAAACTCAGGGCTCCGAAGTTGCTTCCGAACTCTTTAAAAAGACCGAAGAGTCGGCAAAGGAACGCCTTGAAGAATACAAAAAACTTGCTGCGAGCAAGGAATGATTAAAAAGTAAATAAAACCTCCTAAAAATCGGCGCAAGGCCAAATGGCCTTGCGCCGATTTATTTAGTGCGGCATGTCGGCGGGGTGGCGGCGAGGTGGCGGCGTATCGCCGACGGCGTGTCGCCGGCAACGTTCCGTTGCATCAAATTCCGCGAGCGGCGTGTCGCCGCGGCCTTGTTCCGCGAGCGGCGTGTCGCCGCGGCCGTGTTCCGCGAACGAGCGTTGCTACATTATCCTGTCCGTTGCGCGGACAACCGCAATGTCATTCTGAGCCGCCGCGTATGCGGCGTGTCGAAGAATCTACTTAATTTTACGCGAAACGATTGCAACGCAATCATGCCCGCATACTTATACGCAAACCCTATTGTAGCCCTGCAAGATCCTTCGACTTCGTGCCTCGCTTTTCGCTCGGCACTTCGCTCAGGATGACAAAGCGGGCGGCGTGGCGGGGTATCCCCGCGACCATGTTCCGCGAACGAGCGTTGCTACATTATCCTGTCCGTTGCGCGAACAACCGCAATGTCATTCTGAGCCGCCGCGAATGCGGCGCGTCGAAGAATCTGCTTAGGTTTCCGCAGAGTGATTACAATGCAATCATGCCTATGCTCCGCCCCCCCCATTGTCATTTCGACCGAGGCGAGAAGCATGGCGACGAGCGGAGCGGAGAAATCTCTCACATTGTACGCATGCTTTTGCAATGATCATTGACTCGCATTCCTATACCCTCACCCTATTGCAACCCCGCGAGATCCTTCGACTTCGTGCCTCGCTATTCGCTCGGCACTCCGCTCAGGATGACAGGCGGAAGTGTTCCGCGACAGGATTCCGCGAGAGAGGTGTTCGCTTTTTATGTTTTGCAAGATGACAAAGCAGGCCGCGTAAAACGCGGCCTGCTTAAAGCGGAGTTTGAAGCCGCGACGCCTCGCCGATAAATTAAATCGCACAAATAAAGTCTTACCCGCACGGCGATTGCCGCGCGGGTAAGACTTTTATAAATGGAGTGAGAGAATGAACAATTTGAAATTTATATTTGATATTTAAAAATCGTAAGGAATGTAAGGAAATACAGAAATTCTTTTATTTTAAGTACTAAACTTATGGCATTTAAATAAATATTTTGCCGTTAAACGTAGCAAAATTGCGCGCTATTCCCCTGTTTTTTGCGTTGAATGTATACTATTTGGTCAATGCCGACATTTTCAGCTTTTATTATATAGGATTTTTTACTATATGTCAAGATAAATATATGAATTTTTCCTATAATAGAGGCATGATAACGGACTTAAAGATGATAGTGGGTGAAAACCTTAAAGCGGCACGGCTGGCAAAAAAGATGACGCAAAAAGAAGTTGCCGCGCTGATGAACAAGTATCAACCCGATTATTCGCAATACGAAAGCGGCAAAATAGAGCTTGATTACGAAAAAATAATTTTTTTGTGCAAGCTGTACGACATTACGCCGAACGATCTGTTTTACGGACTTTTCGACTGAAAGTGCACACCCGCCGACTGCGCGCGGGCAGCATTTGCGCGGAAAAACATATCCGAAATTTTGCGGTGCGGCGCGCCTTTTGGCGCGCCGCACCGTTTTTTTACTGCCTTTTTACCGTAAGCGTATACGAAAAGGCCCGGCCCGCGCCGTCGTCGAAGTTTATAAAGGGTTTAAGCGAGAGTTCGCGGGGGGCGGAAGCAAAATCGTTTATTCCCCACCACGGCTCTACGCAAACATAGTCGCCATCGCTTTCGTTTGACCAGATGGCCCACACGGGGCATGACGAACTGTATATATAGGTAAACCCGTCGGCGGTGTGCGCGGCGATGTCGCCGTGCAGGTTGCCTATCTGCAATGTTTTGCACTCGGCAAACAGTTCTTTGTTTGCAACCAGCCTGTTTAAATTTATATGTCTTGCGCCGTCGGTATCGAGCGGGTACACAACCGCGTCCTCGCCGCCCGAAAATTCTATTACCGCCTCGCCCGAAGGAGCCTTTAATCCAGGGTGTCCGCCCACATAAAAGGGCATTACGCCGCCCTGCGACTGCACGAAATACGTAAGTTTTACGCTGTCGCCCCGCACCTCGTAGCGCAGCCTGAACAAAAAGTCGAAGGGATATGTTTGCCTTGTCTGCTTGTTCGACGTAAGCGAAAACTGAATAAAATCGTCGCCCATATCGTCGACCGCGAGCGTGGAATAGCGCACGACGCCGTGCGATTTGGGAGTGTATGTTTTGCCGCACACGGTGTACGGCGAGGCATGGCCGACTATGGGAAATATTACAACATCCCTGCTGCCCCACGCGGGGCCGCCCTGCCACAGACGCTCTTCGCCGGTGGGAAGATAGATTATTGAACGCATGCTGCCGCCCTCGTCGGTGACGGTAAGCTGCAAAACGTCGCTTGCAATGATGTAGTCCATGATGTCGCTCCGAAATTAAAAAAATTTAAAGGGGCAAGGCCTCTCCGCCGAGGATGTGTATGTGCAAATGGAACACCGTTTGCCCGGCGTCGTCGCCCTGATTTACGATAAGCCGATAGCCGTTGTCGCAACCGTTGGCCTTTGCAACGGCGGGGATCTTTTCAAGCATATACGCAAGCGTTTTAAGCCTTTGCCCGTCGGCTTCGGACAAGAGTTTGTAGTGATCTTTTGGCACGGCCAAAAGATGCACCTTTGCCTTTGGTTCTATATCCTTAAAGACATACATAACGTCGTCTTCGTATACCTTTGCCGAGGGAATTTCACCCCTTATTATTTTGCAGAAAACACAGTTTTCGTCAAGCATTTTTAAGCCTCCTTGCCTGAATATAAAATTTTATATATAGCACCAGCGAAGCCGCGGCGAACACGCCGAGTGCCACAAACAGCACAACATAGCGCGGCCGCGAATAGTCGTAGGTGAACGAAGAGTCGTATAATATGACCGTGGCAACGCCGTCGTTAGACATGTTTACGCCCGAAACGTCGGTGCGCACACGAAAATAGCGGGCATAGAGATTGCCTTCGCGGTCGTATACGCTTTCGGCAAAGCGGCGGGCGGTGACGCCGCCTTGCGTGATTTCTACGCCGACGCTTGAAAGTATATACGCGCTCTCGCCCGAAAGCGTATACACCGAATATTTATAATAATAATCGTAGCCCCGAATATTTACGCACTGAGTTACCGAAGTCAAAACCCCGCTTACCACCTCGTCCTCGCAAACGGCGGCGGACGGGTCATATTCCCGTTCGAATCTGTCGGTAAGCGGCAGATCGCACTGCATGAAAGCAACGAACTCTTCGGGCGAAGAAAAACTTTGAGCATAGTAAGTTTCGCGGAAGGGCAACGAACAATATACTATGGCTATAACCGCCATTGCGAACGCGCCGAACGTCAAACTTAAATGCCCCGCGTGGATATAATACCGCCTGTCCTTTACAAGCGAATCGCCGTCGGCGCGGTAAAATTCGGGCGAGGGCGCAAGCCCCTCTTCCGCGAACAACGTTCGTCTGCCGCAGGTCAACGCCGCAATACCGAACGCCGCCGCAGCGACCGCGCAAAGAGCGGTTGCAAGATGATTATATGGGCTTGTAAAGGGCATATCCCACAGCGAATGCAGCAAAAACGCGCATATAACGCCCGCGCAGGTTCGCAACCATGCAAGCGCGCGGCCGCGCGAAGCAAAGCACCAGCCCACCGCGGCAGACCACATCGTGTGGGTACACAGCGCGGAAAGTCCCCTGTCGATAAACAGCGAAACGGCCGCGGATATATTTAAAAAAGACAGGTTTTCCGCACCTGTAAAGATATAGCCCGCGTCCTCCACTATCGAGAAGCCGCAACCCACCGCCGCGCCGAAGATAAGGCCCGTCATAGGGCGTTTTACCCTTAACGACGCAAGAATGACGACGACCGCGGCGGATTTTGCAAATTCTTCCACTCCGCCCGCCCGCAGTGCGCCGAGACAGCCCGCGGCGGAGGGGATTACGCCGTACAACACCTGCGCAAGCACACACGCGCCCGTGCCGCCTGCAAGCAGAGCCACGAACACCGAAAGCAGACTTAAATCGTCGCGCGGGTAAATTTCATACAGCAGCACCAAAAACGGCAGATTGAACGCCAGGGCCGCTACCGTAACCGTTACGGGCACGAACAGCCCGCCCGAAGTGAACCTTACTATCAAAAGATATACGGCGAACAAAATCACGCATGCGGCGAACAGCCTGATATAGAACCACGGATATGCGCGCTGCACACCCTTTGCGGGGCGCAGACCGCGGGTAAAAAATTCGCAGTATTCCCCGCCCGTGTGACGGCGGAAAGTCTGCCCGAAAAAGCAGGCCGCCCATCCGCGCGCGGCCGACGCGATATTTTTTGCGCTCATAACACCACCAATGGGGGAACCTCCCTGCCCGCTCGCTATCGCACAAGCTCGCCGAGCGCGCCGTCGTTCATGGGAGAAAGCAACCTTACCATGCCCGCGCCCTCGTGACGGCCCGGCACATAAACTTTTATATATTCCGGCGTATATCCCCCCGTATATGTGCCGTTGAAGTCCTCGAACAGCACCTCGCGCACACAACCCTCGCGCGAACGGATGAAGGCGTTTTCGGCCTCGGCCGCCTTTTTAAGCAGCTCGTGCAGCCGCCGCGACTTTACTTGCGCGGGAATATCCTTCATCGAAAACGCAACCGTGCCCTCGCGCGGGGAAAAGGCGAATGCGTGAACGCGGGCGAAACCAGCCTCGTCTATGATCGAAAGACTTTGCAAAAAGTCTTCTTCGCTCTCGGCGGGGAATCCTGCGATAATATCGGTAGTTATTGCCGCCTGCGGAAAAAATTCATATATCATCCGGCATTTTTTTAAATATTCTTCGCGCGTGTAGCGGCGGTTCATCGCCTTTAACACCGCAGAAGAGCCGCTTTGCAGCGAAAGGTGGAACTGCGGGGCGAATCCCGGCACCGAGCGGCAGGCGGTTAAAAACTCCTCGTCGATGACGGTGCATTCCACCGACCCCAGCCTTACACGCTTGCCGCAGTCGCCTATAAGCGACAACAATTTGGCAAGGCTTGTGCCGCAGTCGCTGCCGTATGCCGAGATGTTTATGCCCGTAAGCACCACTTCAAGCGCGGCCGTTTTGGAAATTTCGCGCACAATATCTTGCGGCGGACGTGAAGTTACCCTGCCGCGCAGATATGGGATCACGCAATAGGAACAAAAATTGTTGCAACCGTCCTCGATCTTTATAAACGCGCGGGTGCGCACCTGCTTGGGATACACCGAACGGCAGGCGGCGTCGGCGTCGCCGCCGAAATCGGCGCATACGGCGGCTATCACGGCCTGTTTGCCGCGCGCCCCGCACACGAATTTCACACCCTCGCGCGCGAACTGCCCGGCGTCCTTTTGCGAGGCGCAGCCGCATACGTATATGGGTGCGTCGGGGTTGCATTTCTTTGCGCGCGCTATAAGCTGACGGCTCTTTTTTTCAGCCTCGCGCGTGACGGCACAGGTGTTTAAAACGTATATATCCGCGGGGCAAAGCTTATCCGAAGTAGTCCAGCCGAGATTTTCGAGCGAGGACATGAGCGACGCGCTTTCGACCTCGTTCACCTTGCAGCCGAGAGTAAAAACCACCGCCTTCATTCAAGTTCCCCCAAACAGAACATTACCACCGAAAGAGCGCAGATGGCCGCTGTTTCGGCGCGCAGTATGCGCCTGCCGAGGGTGAGCGAGGCAAAGCCGTATTCGTTTTTGGCCAGTTCAAACTCCTCCTGCGAGAAGCCGCCCTCGCTGCCTATAACAACCGCCGTGGAACCGCGCAATCCGCCGAGAGACAGGTCGTTCACGCCCGAAAATTCGCAGGCGAACAACTTGTTCTTGTAATCACTTGCCGAAGCGAGGGCAGAGGGCAGATCCGAAAAATATTCGACGGTCGGAGCCGAAGAGCGCAGGCACTGTTTGGCCGCCTCCCTTGCCACGCGCGCAAACCGCTGCAATTTGTTTTGGTTTACATATGCCGAACAGTAGCGCGAAGAGAATATGCCTATCTTTTGAACGCCCAGCTCTACCGCCTTTTGCACGACGAGTTCGGTTTTGTCGCCTTTAAGCGCGCCCGAAAGCAGATAAACGGGGGTGTCCGCCTCCCTTTTACCAACCGTTGCCCCGGTAATATGCGCCGACAAATCGCGTTTGCCCACATTTGTAACGATTGCGGGGTATTCGGTGCCGCTGTTATCCAAAAGCACTATTTCATCCCCCTCTTCCACCCTTAAAACGGTCTTCGCATGGGTGAACTCCTCGCCCGAAAGACAGACTTCGGAATTTTGGGGATAGTTTATGTTGTCACAAAAAAATCTGCGCGCGCCGCTCATCCGTTTATGAACGCAAGTGCGTTCCATTCTCCTTTTTTAACCTTTTCTTTAAGCGTAAGTCCCTGCGCGGCGTAAGCGTTTATAACGCCCTGCAGCTTTTGGTCGATTATGCCGCTCAATATAAGCGCGCCGCCCGCCTTTAAATTTTTGGGTATCGACGGCGCGAGGCGTTCGAGCACGTCGGCCGTGATGTTGGCAAGCATTATGTCGCCCTTTACCGAGCTTTCGTCGAGCAGGTCGGAATGGGCCACCTGTACGCTTTTATCCACGCCGTTCAGGGCACAGTTGTGCCGCGCGCTCTTTACCGCGACGGTATCAATATCGGTGAGATAGGCAAACTTTGCCCCCAGCTTTATCGCGCTTATGCCGAGTATGCCGCTGCCGCAGCCCACGTCGATACACACGCTTTGCGGGGTTATGAATTTTTGCAACAGCTCGACGCACATCGACGTGGTTTCGTGTTCGCCCGTACCGAACGCCATGTTGTTATCGAGCAGCACCACCTCTTCGCCCGGCTGCCTTTCATACTCTATCCATTCGGGCACAACGACTATGCGCCCTATATGTATGGGGCGGAAATGCTTTCGCCAGATCTCTATCCAGTCGTCGCCTTCGACCGCGCGGCACGTCATCTCCAACGAGCCGAGCGGCAACGCTCCCCCGCAGGCAGCCGCCATATCCTCGATGTCGCGCCTGATTTCGGGCAAAACGCGGGGGGTCACGTCTTCGGCCACAAACGCCTTCACCAGCACGTCGCCCGACCTGTCGGACGTGAGTTCTTCATCCATATAGTCCCAATACATCACCCTGTCGTTTTGCAGCGCAACCACGTCGGCCACGTCGGAAATGGCCACGCCGTGCGTGGTGTAACGCCACATTATGTCGGCTATAAGTTCGCTGCCCTCGGTTGAGGTGTGAACGGTGACTTCGGTAAACTTCATACTGTTTAACACCTTTAAAACAAAAATTATATCTTACTACTATTCTAACACGCGAAGACGCCTTTTGCAAGTAAAATTTTAAGGCAAACGACTTGACAACAGTACGAAACCGTACTATAATCCGATATGAAACATTGACGGCGGAGATTTGAATGCGCAGATATATAGAGAGGCTTGCGCGGTGCATAACGCGCATAGACGGAAAGTATTACGATTTGGCCAAAAGCTGTTCGGCGGGAGAGAACGAAGTTTACGTTTTATACAGTCTTGCCGGCGGGCAGCAGCTTTCGCAAAAGGCGATAGCCGACGAGTGGCACATACCGAAAACAACAATAAATTACGCGGTGAACAGGCTGAAACGCGAAGGGTTTATTCAAGTGACCGCCGCCGACGGCAGAGAAAAGTTGCTTGCTCTTACGCCGCAGGGCGCGGAATATGCCGAAAACGCGCTTAAAGACATGCTGGAAGCCGAAAAGTATGCGATGAAAAAGACGCTTGAAAAATATTCGCCGCAGTTTATCGACGCGCTGGAATTTTTTGCGCGGCATATTATGGAGTATGACGGACATGACGGAAAATAACGAGCGGCTATACGGCAGAACAAATACTCTTAAACTGTTTTTGATGATCGCATTGCCCGGCGCGATTGGCATGCTGGCTTCATCCCTTTACGGGCTTTTCGACGGCATATTCGTGGGGCAACAGCTTGGAAAAACGGCGTTTGCCGCGGTGAATCTGGCCTTTCCCTTTGTTGTTATAAACTTTTCGCTGGCCGACCTGATAGGCGTGGGGTCTTCGGTGCACATAGCCATCGCGCTCGGCAAGGGCGACAAGCGCAAGGCCGACAACTATTTTACCTGCGCATGCATAGCCATAGTCGCGCTGGGTACGCTGATGGGCGCGATAATGTGGCCCGCCGCACCCCACCTTATGCGGCTTTTGGGCGCAGAGGGCGCACTGGCCGAGTTCGCAACGCAATATATGCGGGTGTACGCCATGTTTTCGCCGCTGTGCACAATGGTTTTTGCGGCGGATAACTACCTTAGGATATGCGGCAAAATAAAGACGAGCATGACGCTTAACATAGCCATGTCAGCCGGCACGGTACTGCTTGAACTGCTGTTTTTATATGCGTTTTTGTGGGGGATATGGGCTTCGGCCTTTGCCACATGCATAGCAATGATGGCGGTTACGCTTATTGCCATGCTGCCATTTTTCGGCGGCAGGCGCGCGCTCAAATTCCGCAGGCCCGAATTTTCAATAAAGATGTTTGCCGAAATTGCGGGTGCGGGCGCGCCCAACTTTTTAAACAACGTTGCAGGCAGACTTACTTCGATAGTTCTTAACGCCGTGCTGATTGCAATGGGCGGCGAGGACGCCGTTGCGGTGTACGGCGTCATAATGTATGTGAACGACATAGTGCAACCGCTGATGTACGGCGTATGCGATTCGCTGCAACCGGCGATAGGCTACAATTACGGCAGCAACCGACCGGAGAGGGTGAAAAAACTGACCGAATATATATTTACGGCGGCGGGCATAATTTCGCTTGCGGCCGCGGCGATCACCTTTGCGCTGCCCGAACAGATAACCGCGCTGTTCCTTTCGAAACATACCCCCGCGCTTGAAGAGATGTGCATATTTGCAATGAGGCTGTTTTCGCTTACGTTTATCACCCGCTGGTTTGGCTTTGCGGCGCAGAGCTTTTTGACGGCCATAAACAAATCGTTTTACGCCTCGGCCCTGTCGATCTCGAACGCGATACTGCTGCCCATGCTGTTTTTGGGAATACTGTGGCAGGCGAATCTTACGGGCATATGGCTGAACTTTGCACTGACCGCGGCGGCGGTTGCAATTGCAGCGGGCGCGATATTGTTTGCGCTGAGAAAATCCCTGCTGCCGAAAGGAGACGAAGGCGGCGGAAAGAATACCGACCGTGCGGAAGATGTGAGCGAATAAAAGATTGCCGCCCGCAATACAAGATACGGCGGAGGGGACTGCCGCAGGCAGTCCCCTCCGCCGTTGTACCAAAAAATCAGCCGCTCTTATCCGCACGGTCGGCCCCGTTTGCCGCGCGCAGCCAGCGGTCGCGCCCCTCGACGTCGCCCAGCGCGCCGCACACGGCGGCCATGCCCTTCGCGGGAACGCGGGTAAAAAAGGCCCGATCCACAAACCCGCCCTCCTCCGCCCGTTCGCGCGAATTCATGGCCTGCAAATACCAGAATCGCGCGCATTCGTAGTTGCGGGAGGCAAAAAATTCGTCCGCAAGCAAACAGCAGTCCCTCGCGCGCGGAGTGACATATAAAAACGAGCGCACCAGCCAATCGAGCGCGACGGCGCGTTCGCCCGCAAGCTTATGGCAAAAATACAGTATGCGGCAGGCTTCGGCCTTGTTTATGTTCCAGCCTCCGCCGCGCATAAAGTCGCTTAGCACCGCGGCGGCCTGTAGGGGCATGTTGTTGTAGTAAAGTTCGCGCCCGTAATAAAATTTTTGGCGTTCGTCAAGGCATAGTCCGCGGGCAATGTGGTATTGATAGATATTTAAATTGCGCATCGGGTCGGCGGGTTTAACTTTTTTGTGCAAAACGGCGGCCGCGGAATATATTATTTTGCCGCGCGGAACTATGGCTTCGTGCACAACGCCCTGCCACACAAAGCCCGCCCCGCAGCGCACGATGCGTTCGCGGTAGTATAAAAGCGGGCCGCTTATATACCTGAGCATTGCCACATCGAACCCGCCGCGCTCCGCAAGAGCGCGTATCTCGCCCGCGTCCTTTTCGCATATCACGTCGTCGGCGTCCAGCCACATCGCATATTCGCACGAGGCGAGCGAAAACGAGTAGTTGCGCGCGGCCGAAAAATCGTTTTGCCACTCATAAGAATACACCTTTGCCCCCATGCTGCGGGCTATATCCGCACTGCCGTCCTTAGAACCGGTATCGACGACTATCACCTCGTCGGCGACGGAGAACGCGCACTCCAAGGCGCGGCGCAGCGTTGCGGCCTCGTCTTTTACTATCATGCAAACAGAAAGCGACATACTGCACTATATGCCGCCGCGCGGACAAATGTTATTTGCAGACATGCATATATGCGCATGCATAAAAAATGCAACGCGAAGCGTTATAAGCGGCGCACCCGGCGGACGATGCGCGTCCGCCGGGTGGCAGATACGCCGATTGCCCCGCACATATGCCGCGTTAAACGCGCTTTTAACGCCGAAAGCCGCCGACGCGGACAAATTTGTCCGCGTCGGCGGCCTGTTATAAATCTTTTGCGAAATTAGAGGGGCGGAAAAATTTCCGCCCCGCAAAACGCCTATATTTACACTCTGTCGCTGCCAAAAAATTCGCGGTAGATGGCGGCGATCGATCTTTCCATATCCTCGTCCTTTACACCGACGATTATATTCAGCTCGGACGAGCCCTGATCTATCATCTTTATGTTGACGCCCGCATCGGCAAGGGCCTTGAACAGACGGGCGGAAGTACCCACCGAAGACGACATGCCGTGGCCGACGGTGGCTACGAGGGCGATGTTTTCGCTGACGCGCATAAAATCGGGTTCGACTTCGGCCTTGATGCACTCCAATATCTGTTCGAGTCTGAAATTATCCATACACGAACCTTCGACAACGACCGACATGGTATCTATGCCCGAAGGAATGTGTTCCACCGAGATATTAAAGCGTTCGAACACCGAAAGCACTTTGCGCACAAAACCCACCTCGGAATTCATGTGCGATTTTTCGATGAACAGTACCGTAAAATTCTTTTTGCCGGCAATGCCCGTTACTATGTTGCCACCCGGCTTATACTGCGCAATTGGCAGAATGGACGTACCCTCGTCTTCGGGACGGAAAGTATTTTTTATTACGATGGGAATGTTGGCCTTGCGCACCGGAAAGATACTTTCGGCATGCAGCACGTTGGCACCCATGTACGAAAGTTCGCGCAGCTCCTTATACGACAGCGTTTTAATGCGCTTGGGGCTGTCGACTATGCGGGGATCGCAGGCGAGGAAGCCAGAAACGTCGGTCCAGTTTTCGTATACGCTTGCGCCCACGGCGCGGGCGACTATCGCGCCCGTTATGTCCGACCCGCCGCGCGAAAAAGTTTTTATCTTTCCGTCCGCGCCCCTTCCGTAAAAGCCGGGAAACACGCACAGTCCGCCGCCCGACACCGCCGAAGCTATCGCGGCATAGCTCTTTTTATCGTCAAACGCGCCGTTTTCGTCAAAGAACACGACGTCTTCGCCGTCGACAAACTTGGCGTCCAAAAGGTGCGCCATTACCACAGCCGAAAGATATTCCCCGCGGGAAGCGCAAAAATCTTCGCTCTTCTCCCTCTCCATCCTTTCGAGAGTGGCCGAGAGTACGCCGCGGATGTCGAAGTCGAGACCAAGCTCTTTAACGATGCCCGTAAAACGCTTTTCGATTTCGGCAAAGGCCTGCCTGCACGAGCCTGTGGTTTTAAGCTGCTCGTAGCAACCGTATAAGAGATCGGTTATCTTTGTATCGCCCGAAAACCTTTTGCCGGGTGCGGACACCACCACATACAGCCTGTCGGAATCGGCCCGGATAATATTTTTAACTTTGGTCATCGTGTGGCCGTCTGCCATCGATGTGCCGCCGAATTTACATACTTTTAACGCCATAGCGCGCTTTTTGCTCCTTTAATAAGGGGTTTTTGTCTTTAAAATTGCAGTTGCCCGCCGCATATGCCGCAGCGGATTTAAAAATTTATTTGATTGAGCGGGCTTCGATGTAATACCGCTTTTCGTTGCCGTCGCCCAGCGAAAAAGTTTTGCGGGGCAGATTTCCGCCCGAAACTATCTCTTTGAACAGTCTGTCCCTTGGAATGCCCGGCACAACTATGCCGCAGCCCTCGGCCGAGAGTGCTTTAAGCTGTTCGTTGCCGTGAACATAGTCGACGCTGCCGCCGTAGTCGGCGATGAATTCATCTATGCAGGCGTCGAGTTCGCGCAGGCCGTATACCGCGTCGTCGGAAAAATGCATTGCGCCCACTTTTCCGTTTACGCATACAAGGGCCTTGTTTGCCCCCGAAAGACCGCGCCTTATCAGGCGGGTGACGAACAGATCGGGCTGATCGGTTTTTACAAGGCGGTGGATGGGTTCGAATTTAAGCGCGGGATCGTGCAGGTTTACCGCTTCGACGAGGGCGAACCTTGCGGGGTGGTTTACGCGCTGTTCGGGGGAAAGGTTGCCCTTTATCTCCTCCCAATACGCCTTTGCAGCCGCAAGCGAATGGTTTCCGTCGCCCACAACAAACAGCAATCTGTCTTCCTTGCCGTATTTTTTAAGGCATACGTCGGAATCGGCAAGGGAATATAAGCTGTTTAACACCTCTTCGGGATTGAGTATGCGCGTGCCGCACACATGGCCGCCGCCCATATTCAGATCGAAGTCGTAAAGCTTTTCGGCGCGCTTTACGCCCGAAAGCACGCGGCCCTCTTCATCGTCGTACAACAGCATTATATGCGGCAGTTCGACGGGGGCGTTACGGCGTATGTTTACGCGGGGAGGAATGCGCGAAGCCACCGTCTCTTCGGTGGAGCGGATGAGCGACGAGCTGTCTTTGGAATAGGAATAGTCTTCGAGGTCTATCGAAAGGACTATGCCCGTGCGGACGCCCGACTGCGTTGCGCGTTCAACGAGCACAAGGCCGTTCATCCACCTGAACACCCCCTTCGAAAGATAGGCGTTCATATTGTCGACTATCTTTGAAATACGTTCATCGTCGTCGCGGCCGAGATAAATTTCGGGATAGACGATGTTGAGCGACGAGGGCTTATCGCCCACAAAGGCCTTTAAGTTGCGCCAGTACTCCTCGTCGGAGGTGAACTGGTCGCAGGCCACAACAGCCCACGCGGACATATCGCCCACGGCCGGCAGCAAAATTTCGGGAATGTTTAAAGTACTCATCGATTTTCACTCCTTTTATGCGTTGGGTATATTGATGAAAACCACCGTGATCGCCGCAATGACGAGCGCGAGCAGCTTTATATCGACATTTTTTGTGAACACGTCCTTTAAAAATTTGGAAAACTTTTTCATAAAATTACCCGTTTTAATCTACTAAAAAACTTATACCGACAAGGCCGCCGCATGCAAAAAAATTTTTGCAAAGAGAGAA
>CALVWU010000024.1 GCA_944367955.1 uncultured Clostridia bacterium | reverse complement strand
GGTGGAAAGCCGCTTCGGGCTGCCGCTTTCGCAGTGCAGGCTGTTTGTTGAATTTTCCGAATTGGAACGGGCAAACGGGCTGCTTGCCGATATGCGCACCGTTCGCGCGGACGGACTTAAAAAACTCGTGCTCGACAATATCGAAAATCTGAACATAGCCGTCAGGCTTGAAAAAAAGCTTGCAAAAAAACTTAAAATCCCGCCCGAACGGGTGCTCGGCTTTTGCGTTGAGCTGATAAAATCATGCGCTTCCGCCTCCTTCGAAAAGAGTGCCGGCGCAATGTGCGGCTACATATTTTTCTTTGCAAAACACTGCACCCTTGCAATCGACGGCGATACTTTCGAAGTGCTGTCGCTCGACATCGAAAAATGATTTAATAAACAGCCGCGCCGCCCTGTCGGGCGGCGCGGCATGCGTATAAGTTTACGACTATTAACGTTTAAGGGGTAACTCTGTTTATATCTCTGGGGAACATCGCGGCATAGCGCACGTTCTTAAAGCCCAAAAGGTGCATCGTCACCCTCTCCAGGCCTATGCCCAGGCCGCCGTGGGGGGGCGCGCCGTACTTATGCAGCATCAGGTAGGTGTCAAACTCTTCGGGGTTCATGCCCAGTTTTTTCATCTTTTCAACCTGCATGTTGTAATCGTGTATCCTCTGTCCGCCGCTCGTTATTTCCAGGCCGCGGAACAGGAGGTCGAACGAAAGCGTAACTTCGGGATCTTCGGGGTCGTCCATCGTGTAAAAGGGGCGTTTGCTGCTTAAATAGTGCGTCACGAACAGGAAGTCCGAATTAAACTGCTTCTTTGCCCACTTGCCCAAAAACGCCTCTTCTTCCGGCTCGAAGTCCTTCATGTCGGTAATATTTTTAAGCTTTTTAACGCACATCTCCTTTGCGTCTTTAAACCTGATGCAGGGGATGGTTGTAATTTCGGGCACGTCCACTTTCAAAAGCTCAACTTCGGCCGCGTACTCCGTCTTCAACAGGTTCATTATATACTTCAAAGCTCCCGTTTCCATATTCATTATGTCGGTAAAGCTGTCAATGAAACCCATCTCGAAGTCCATCGAAATATACTCGTTCAAATGGCGCGAGGTATCGTGGTGTTCCGCCCTGAATACGGGGGCGATTTCAAACACCCTCTCGTAAACGGGCACAAGTGCCTGTTTGTAAAGCTGGGGGCTCTGCGCAAGGTAAACCGTCTTGTCAAAGTAATCCAGTTTAAAAACGTTTGTGCCGCCCTCCGCACCGGCAAAGTTTATCTTGGGCGTGTGCACTTCGGTAAAATTCTGACTTGTAAGGTATTCGCGGAATCCGCGCTGAATGCCCTCCTGAATCTTAAAAATGGCCCGCTCTTTGGGGTTGCGCAGGGTGACGGGGCGATAATCGAGCAGCGTCGAAAGATCGCAAGTCACCTGCTTTTTAGATATTACAACGGGAGGAATGGCGGCGGGGGTGGAAAGTATTTCGATGTTGCTTATCTGCAGTTCGAATCTCTCGCTGCCGTCGCGCGTTTCGCTGGGCACCACCTTGCCTGTCACTTTTGCCGCGCACTGTTCAACTACGTCGGGCGTAAGCCTGTAATCCGAAAATTCGGGCGAATATACGCACTGCACAAGCTCTCGCGCCGTGCGCACTATAATAAAAGCAAAGTCGCTCATGTCCCTTATGTTGTGTATCGCACCCTTAATCGTAACCTGCTCGCCCACATGGTTTTTAAATTCCGCGTAGGGCATGCTCGTAACGGGCACAACGCCGGTCATGTCTTCCATAATTTACCTCTGAAATTAAATAATTTTCAACAGTAATTTTACTTTAATTCCCGCCAAAATGCAAGCGTTTACGCGCCGTCTTCAATATATAATCAAAAAAGGGCGGCCGCATGCAAAAGCATTCGTCCGCCGTAATTTCCGCGCTTCCGAGCAAAAACAATAATCATGCGCAAAAAAATGCGCCTGAGCTTTAAAAACCGGCGGCCGCATGCAAAAGCATTCGTCCGCCGTAATTTTCGTCCGGACGCGTAAACCCGCCCGCATATGCGGGCGGGAGTGATGCAAAACAAAATCCGCTTGTGCCGTGTTATGAAAAAGTTAACCCGCTTCTCGCAGGTGGGTGCGCCGAAGCGGAAATTATTCGGACTTTCCGTAAAAATACAGACCTTGCCTATTTCCGCGAACGTTTCGCTCCCTGAATATATCTGTGGATTACGAATTTCCCATACCACGCACACAGCAGACTTTTAATATATTATACCATTCAAAAAACAAAAATGCAACATTTTATTAAAGTTTTATAGTTTGCCAACTTTTGTTAAAATTTATTTCGGCGCGGCGGCAAACAAATATATCTTGCGCGCAATAAATTTTTAACAAAACTATTGTGCTTGCGGGTTTTTTGTGTTATAATTTAAATATATAGGCCGCTCTTTCATGCGCGGTGCAGGCGTGTTTTCGGGGCGGACGATTTCAATCTGCTCGCCGCGCCGCAAAGTTATTTGCGTTTTTACCGTTTTTTCACAAAAACGCGGCTATGTTTTCATTTTTTTGGTTTATAATATAAACTGAACATAAACTTAAAGGTTTGCATGTACAATATTTCGAGGTGCTTGTATGAGTTACTTATCCCTGTCCAACGTAAGCAAAGTTTACAAAGTGGGTACGATAACGGTAAACGCGCTTAAAAACGTCACGTTCGATTTAAACGACGGCGAACTTGTCGTCGTTTTGGGCAGTTCTGGCGCGGGCAAAACCACGCTTTTAAACCTTTTGGGCGGAATGGACGCGGCGTCTTCGGGCAAAATAGTGCTCGACGGCAGCGAAATAACAAATTTGGATCGCCGCGGCCTTACCTCGTACCGCCGCAACGACGTCGGGTTCGTGTTTCAGTTCTATAACCTCATGCCCAATCTCACCGCGCTCGAAAACGTCGAAATAGCCGTCGAAATTTGCAAAGACCACCTAAAGCCCGAAGAGGTTCTGGCAGAGGTGGGACTTGCCGAGCGTTTGCAAAACTTCCCCGCCCAGCTTTCGGGCGGCGAGCAGCAGCGCGTTTCCATTGCCCGCGCAATAGCCAAAAACCCCAAACTATTGCTCTGCGACGAGCCTACGGGTGCGCTTGACTACGAAACGGGCAAGCGCATTTTAAAGCTTTTGTACGACGTTTCAAAAAAGCGCAACAGGCTGGTGATAATAGTTACGCACAACTCCGCCTTAAAGGATATGGCCGATAAAGTTATACATATCCGCAGCGGCGAGATCGAAAAGGTAGAAGTAAACGAACACCCCAAGCCCATATCCGAAATCGAGTGGTAACGGGAGGGCGCAGGCATGAAAACTTATTTAAAAACGCTGGGCAGAATGTTCAAAAAACATATCACCCGCTTTCTTTCGATAATCTTCATAGTGCTTATAGCCGTAGGCTTCTCTTCGGGTATAGGCTCTTCCACAACCAAGATAGATACCTCGCTCAACGACTACTACGTCGACCGCAGCGTTGCCGATTTCATAATCAAAAGTTCTGCCGACGAAGGCTTTTCGCAGGAGGATATTGACGCGGTAAAGCAGCTTTTTACCGACGGCGAAGAGGGCGAGGAGGCAATCGTTCGCACGGGCATGTCGGTGGACGTCGAACTTGAATATCCCGACGGCAACACCTATCTCACCCGTCTGTATTTTCTCGATGATTTCAACGCCGACCCCGAAGACTGGGGCGTAAACCTTCCGCAGGTCATCTCCTCGTACAACTATTCGGGCGAAGGCTATGTCGCCTATGCCCAGCAGGGCAACAAAAAGATAGCCGGCGTAAAAGAGGGCAGCCAAATAACCCTCGATTTCATCGACATACTCAACCAGCTCTCCGTTCAGAATTCCGGCGAACCTTTAAACGAAACGTATATAACCATGCTCGAACGGCTCATCCCCGAAGAGCAGCGCGCCCCCTCGGTAACGGTCACTAAAACGCTGCAAAGTCCGCTGCTGTTTGCCGAAGACGGCGAACCCAGCTACGTCAACGGCGAGGACGTCGAAATTCCCGAAACGGGCACCGGTCTCGGCGACCTCGTAACGCTTGAAAACGTGCTGTACATGTCCTCTGATATTCTGCCCGTAATGTCCGTATTCGGCGTCGAAACCGAACTCATCCCCACGGGCGACATATATGTGGCGATCGCCGACAGAACGCTGTTCGCCAACTATTCGGGCGGGTATAAGGAATATACCGAAAAAATGTCGGGCGAGATAACAGATATGTTCACTCCCGAACCTGCCGAAGGGGAAGAGCCGGCCGAAAGCACCGCGCAGGTGATAACCTTATACGACAACTTCTCGTTCTTCTCGCTGCACAGCTATTCGCAAAAGGTTGAAGCGTTAAGCTGGGTGCTCGTCGTGGCGTTCATCTTCGTAACCGCGCTCGTCGTGTTCTCCAACATTTCAAGACTGATGGAAGAGGAGCGCGCCCAGGTCGCCTGCCTGCGCACTCTGGGTTATTCGGCCTTTAAAATAATATTCAAATACGCGCTGTTCGCGGCCATCGCCGCGGGCATCGCAGGCGTCGCGGCATATTTCGTCGGTTCGGGCATCTCGATATTCGTATACGAAGTGTTCGGCTATTCATACGTCATGCCCCCCATGTCGGCATTCTTCGACGTCACTTTCTTTTTGGTGGTGTTCTGCGTGATAGTTGCGGCAATCATGTTCGCAACGCTGTTTTCGGGCATAAAGATGATAACCGAAACTCCCGCAAATCTGCTGCGTCCCAAGCCTCCCAAGGCGGGCAAGAAGGTAATATTCGAACGCATCCCGCCCCTTTGGAACCTGCTCTCGTTCAAGTATAAATCCACCGTGCGCAACGTGCTCAGGTACAAGAGCCGCTTCCTTATGACGGTGATAGCCGTGGCAATATCCATGTCGCTCGTAATGGCGGGTCTGGCCATATTGGATCTGTGCACGACGGGCGTGATAAATTCGGTGTCGCTCGTCGGCATCTCGATAATGATAATAGCTTTCGCCGGCCTTCTTACGGCGGTTGTCATCTACACGCTCACCAACATCAACATCAGCGAACGCAGCCGCGAACTGGCCACGCTAATGGTTCTCGGCTATTACGACGGCGAAGTGTCGGGCTACATCTACCGCGAAATTTACATCGACACGCTCATAGGCGTAATCTTCGGTTATCCTCTGGCCGCGTTGCTCATCTGGGTGGTGTTCGACATGATAGGCCTCGGCACGCTGGGCGGCATAAGCTGGTATATGTGGCTGGTCGCTCCCGCAGTGGTGGCGTTGTTCACATGGATAGTAACGCTCGTCCTTCGCCGCAAGATAGTGGGCGTGGATATGAACGAAAGTCTTAAAGCGATAGAATGATCGCGGCATATCAGCATATCTTTCGCTTATGCGGCAACTTAAAAAAGTTTTTCAGCCGCGTTTTGTGCAGATAAGTTAAGATTAAACAGATATTAAAAAAAGACTAACTTTTTTAAGAGTTTTTCGGTAAAAGCGTCTGCGGCGGCCGTTTTCGGCCGCCGCAGACGCTTTTTCGCACTCTCCGCCGCCCGTTCGGGCGGCGGTTTTCGCAAACGCAAAACTGCCCCGTCGTCGGCCGCGCTCTCGTTTTCGATATAAACAGACAAAATATCTCGATTTAATGCAATTTCGGCGGAATGCGCGGTGCTAAAATGCATATAAACATCGGGAGGAATGCAAAGTGAAAATTCAAACGGCGCGCTCCGGCAGCCGCCTCGTAATAAAGCTATGCGGCGAAATGGATGAATACTCCGCCGCACAAGTCCGCACGGCGTGCGACGACATAATCGACCGCAACAAAACGGCCGGCAGCATAGTCATCGACCTCGCCGACGTCGCGTTCATGGATTCCACGGGTATAGGTTTTCTCATCGGCCGCTATAAAAAGGCCGGCAAAATGGGCATAAAGCTCGCGGTTCAATCCCCCAACTTCGCGGCGGATAAAGTGCTGTCGCTGGCAGGCATATACACGCTTATCCCCAAGGTAAATTAAAATAAAAGCCATACCGGAGCATTATTTTTATGACAAACAACTACTTAAAACTTCAGTTTTATTCGCTGCCCCAAAATCAGGCGTTCGCGCGCGACGCGGTGGCGGCGTTCTGCGTGCAGTCCAATCCCTCGCTTTCCACGCTGTCCGACATCAAAACGGCCGTGTCCGAGGCGGTTACAAACTGCACCGTGCACGCCTACGGCCCCGACGTGGGCATCATAACCATAGAGTGCGACATATGCGGCGACGTTTTACATATTTCGGTCACTGATGCGGGCAGGGGCATCGACGACGTTGAAAGGGCCGTAAAGCCCTTTTACACAACTCTGCCCGGCGACGAGCGTTCCGGCATGGGCTTTACCATCATGCAGACTTTTATGGATGATTTTTCGGTTAGCTCAAAAAAAGGCGAAGGCACCGTCGTAAGCATGACCAAACAACTTGCCGCGGAAGTGGAGAATGTTTGACGTAGAGGCTGCAAACGCATATATCGACAGGGCAAAGGCGGGCGATCCCGCCGCCAAGGAAGAGCTTTTAAAGCTCAATCAAAATCTTATAAAAAGCATAGTCCGCAGATACCTCAATAAGGGCGTCGAATACGACGACCTCTGTCAGCTTGCCGGCATGGGACTGTTAAAGGCCATAAACGGCTTCGACAAATCGTACGGCGTCCGCTTTTCAACCTATGCCGTCCCCATGATAGCGGGCGAAATAAAGCGGTTCATGCGCGACGACGGTTCGATAAAGGTCAGCCGCTCGCTAAAAGCTTCGGCCAAGGCCATCAACGAATTCATCGGCGCGTACACGGCCGAACACGGCGAACAGCCGTCGGTAAAGCTAATCTCCGAAAAATTCAAAATGCCCCCGTCAGAGGTGGTGTTCACTCTCGGCTCGTCGCGCATGCCTCTTTCGCTGTTCGCGCAGTCCGAATACAAGGACGAACAGTCCCGCCTGCTTATCGACAAGCTGTCTTCAAGCGACGACCAGGACGAAATGATAGAGCGGCTCGAACTGCGCGCCGCCATCGAAAGTCTGCCCCCGCGCGAAAAAAAGGTGATAATGCTGCGCTACTTCCGCGATATGACCCAGGCCGAAGTCGCCGCGATGCTCGGCGTTTCGCAGGTGCAGGTATCCCGCATCGAAACAAAGGTGGTGCAAAAGTTCCGCAAAAAATTGACGGGGTGATCCGCCCGCCGCGCAATCCTTTACATTCTTTAAAGATTGTGGTATAATACATTAAAAACTTACAACGGAGAAATCATCATGATAAATCAAACCAGCGTTCGGCTCGGCTCCAACCGCTCGGTGATACGCGAACTCTTCGAATACGGCAAAAGGCGCAAGGCCGAAATAGGCGAAGACAACGTGTTCGACTTCTCGCTCGGCAATCCCTCGGTTCCCGCCCCCGCCGAAGTGCAGAGCGAACTTTTAAACATTTTAAAAAATTCCGATCCCGTCGCAGTCCACGGCTACACGTCGGCCCAGGGCGACGCCTTAGTGCGCGCCGCGATAGCGGATTACATCAATTCAAAATTTTCCGTCGGCATCGGCGCGGACAACATCTATATGACCTGCGGCGCGGCCGCTTCGCTGTGCATTGTAATGAATTCCTTACTTAACCGCGGCGACGAGGTTATAACGATAGCCCCGTATTTTCCCGAATACAAAGTATTCGTCGAACACGCCGGCGGCACGCTTGTGCCGGTGCAGGGACAAAAGGGTACGTTTCAGCCCGACATTCAGGCTATAAAGGGGGCTGTAACTCCCAAAACAAAGGCCGTGCTCATCAACTCGCCCAACAATCCGTCGGGCGTGGTGTACGGCGAAGATTCCATTGCGCAGCTTTGTAAGATTTTACAGGAATTCAGTGAGAAGGGACAGACGATATACCTCGTTTCCGACGAGCCCTATCGCGAACTTGTTTTCGGCGGCGTCAAAGTGCCGTATATAATGAACTATTACGATAAAAGCATAGTTTGCTATTCGTATTCGAAATCTCTTTCGCTCCCCGGCGAAAGAATAGGTTATATCGCCGTAAATCCCGCCATGTCCGAATGCGCCGAAGTGTACGCCGCAATATGCGGCGCGGGCAGGGCTCTCGGCTATGTGTGCGCGCCCTCGCTCTTTCAAATGCTGATCGCAAAGGCGCAGGGCAAAACGGCCGATATTTCGGTATACGAGCGCAACCGCGACGTGCTTGTAAAGGCTCTTTTAAGTTACGGCTACACGGTGGTAAAACCCGACGGCGCGTTCTATCTGTTCGTGCAGTCGCTCGAACCCGACTCCGACGCCTTCGCCGAACGCGCAAAGCAGTTCGAACTTCTTCTCGTTTCGGCAAAATCTTTCGGGGTGGAGGGGTATGTGCGCGTTTCGTACTGCGTTTCGCCCGATATGATAGAGCGCGCTCTGCCCGCCTTCAAAGCCCTTGCCGAAAGTTATAAAAAGTGAACTTTCGCGGGGAACGCGGCGGTAAACGGATAGTTAACGCTCTCAACCGTTGCGCTTAATAGTATAATTTATTCAATTGTAAAAAGGGCGGGGCCGCAAATTTTGCGGCCCCGCCTTGGCAATGTCGTCAAATTTTAGTGTTTGTTGCAAAAAGCAAGCATGGCAAGGTGCATCGAATACACGTCGGCCTTCGAAATTATCTCGTAGGGCGCGTGCATCGAAAGCACGGGTACGCCCATGTCAAGCGTATCGATGCCGAGGTTCGCAATGTATTTTGCAACCGTGCCGCCGCCGCCGATGTCTATTTTTCCAAGCTCGCCCGTCTGATATACAACGCCGGCGTCTTCAAGCGCGTCGCGCACGTAGCCCACCATCTCGGCGGAAGCGTCGTTCGTCGCCGACTTGCCGCGCGCGCCGTGGTACTTCGTAATCGAAGCCCCGCAAGAAATATACGAAGAGTTGCGCTTTTCGTAAACGCTTGCAAATTCGGGGTCGTATGCCGCGCACACGTCGGCCGAAATGCACTTCGAGTTATATCTTACAAGCACGGGGTCTGCGCCCAAAGCGCGGCTTATGCAGTCGATAAGGTCAACTATCACGCGCGACTGCATGCCCGTAACGCCGTCCGAACCGGTTTCTTCCTTGTCGGCGAATATGGCCATAACGGTGTCCTTGCCGTCGCTTTCAAAAAGTCCCGTCATTTCGGGGTACGCGCACACTTTGTCGTCGTGGCCGTATGCCGAAATAAGCGCGCGGTCAAAGCCCACGTCGCGCGGCTTTCCCGCGGGAACGAAGCACAGCTCCGAAGTTTGAAAGTCTATTTCGCTCATGCCGTATTTGTCGTGCAAAAGTTTTAAAACGGCGGCCTTTATGCTCTCTTTTTCCTCGTCTCCTTCGTGCAGCGAGCCTACTATCGCGTTAAGGCTTTCGCCCGAAATAGCCTTTCCCAGCGTCTTTTCGTTCTGCTCCTGCGAAAGGTGGGGCAAAAGGTCGGTTATGTAAAATATGGGGTCGCCGTCGTCGTCGCCCACGTTCACTTCCACCTTTTTGCCGCCGCGCAGCACAACCACGCCCGTCAGCGCAAGGGGAATGGTGGGCCACTGATATTTCTTTATGCCGCCGTAATAGTGCGTTTTAAAAAACGCCATGCCGCTGTCCTCGTAAAGGGGATTGGGTTTAAGGTCAAGGCGGGGGCTGTCAACGTGCGCGGCCATTATCTTTATGCCGTGCTTTGCAATGTCGTTGGTGCCTATCTTTACGATAAATATGTTCTTGCCGCGGTTTACGAAATACAGTTTGTCGCCCGCTTTAACTTTGTCGCCGAACATATAGGGCCTGAATCCGCGCTCTTCGCACAGCTTTACGGCCGCGGCGCATGCTCCGCGCTCGGTCTTCGACTCAAACAAAAACTTTTTGTAGCCTTCGGCGTAGTCGAATATGTCTTTAAGCATATTTTCGTCCGCCTGTTTGTAGATGTTGGTTCTTTTGTATTCGTATTGCATAAAAAATCTCCTTTTCGTGTTGTATTATAACCCATCCGCGGCAAGTTTGTCAACGCTAATGATTGTGACCGTTTAATGAAATTTTTTGATATTTTTTTATTTATTTGCGTCCATTTCTGTTTACTATTTAATTAATTTAATATATAATTATGTGCGTATGGCAAACGGTATGTCTGCAACGCGCAGAATAGCGGCCGACGCGCTGTTCACCGCGTTGGCCCTTATAATGTTTTTGATAGAAAACCTGTTTCCGCCCCTGTTTTTTCCGGGTGCGAAGATGGGCCTTTCAAATATATTTTCGCTTGCGGCCCTGGTGCTGTTTTCCCCCGTCGACGCCTTCGCGGTGGTGGCAGTCCGCTCGCTGCTCGGCGCGGCGTTCGCCGGCAATTTTTCCGCCGTGATGTATTCGTTCTCAGGCGGCGTTACGGCCATGCTCGTGTCGTCCGTGCTGATGTACGCGGTGTATCCCCGCATATCGTTGATGTCCGTAAGCATAGCCGCCGCGGTGGTGCACAACATAATGCAAACGCTGGTTGCCGCCGCATGGCAGAGCGCGGCCGTGTTCGCGTATATGCCCTATCTCGCGCTCATAGGCGTCTTTTCGGGCGCGGCGGTGGGGGCGGTCGTAATGCTCATATTCAAGCGCGTTCCCCTTTCGGTGTACGAAAAATTCATCTGCCGAAAGCGCGTCTTGCGCACCGGGGAGCAGGACTGCCCTCCCGAAGAGGACGGGGCGGAACGCGGCGGCTGATATTGTTTGTCCGCGCGTCGCCGGTATGCAATCGGCCGCAATGCGCAATAAAAAATTTATATAAATCAAAAGCTGAATTTCGGCTCGAATTTTTATGGAGGTAGATTTTGAAAGCTGTAAAAGGAAAATTCTTCTTTGGCGGCGTGCACATAAGGGATAAAAAATCCCTTTCGTGCGACGTTCCCACAGAAGTGCTTCCCGAACCTTCCGTCGTCTGCATTTCAACGCACCAGTCGCTCGGCAAACCCGCCGTGCCCTGCGTCGAAGTCGGTCAGTCGGTAGTGGAAGGACAACTCATAGCCAAGGCAAACGGTGCCGTCTCTTCAAACGTGTTCGCAAGCGTGGCGGGCGTCGTTCGGGAGATCAAGCAGATGCCCTCGGCCTCCGGCGCGGAAGAAACGTTCGTCGTCATTCAATCCGACGGCAGTCAGTTTAAGGAATATCTTCCCCCGCTCGTTCAGCCTTCGCCCGAACAGATCCTCGAACGCATCTTTCAGGCAGGCATAGTCGGCATGGGCGGCGCGGGCTTCCCCGCAGCGGTAAAGGACGCGCCCAAAACGCCCGTAGATACTCTCGTAATCAACGGCGCGGAGTGCGAACCCTATCTCACCTGCGACCACCGCCTTATGATAGAGCATGCCGACGAGATAGTGCGCGGCGCAAGATATATCGCGGCGGCCCTCGGCGGCGCGGCGATAGCGATAGGCATCGAAAGGAACAAGCCCGACTGCATAGCGGCGTTCGAGCCTTACGATGACGTAAAGGTGGTGTCCCTTGCCAAACGCTATCCCATGGGCAGCGAAAAACACCTCATCTATTCGGTCGTCGGCAGATACGTCCGTCCCGGCAAACTCCCCGCCGACGCGGGCGTCATCGTGCACAACGTGGGCACGGCCTATGCCGTTTGCCAGGCCGTAGAGCTGGGCAAGCCTCTGTACGAAAGGGAGATCACCGTTTCGGGCGGCGCGGTTGCTTCGCCCAAAAATCTGTGGGTGAAGATAGGCACAAGCGTTAAAGACGTCATCGACTATTGCGGCGGCGAAACCGGCCGCGTAACAAAGGCCGTTCTCGGCGGCCCCATGACGGGCACGGCCATTGCCGATTACGATAAGTATATAACCAAAACTTCGGGCGGCATACTGCTTATGACCTCAAAGGAGGCGGAATGTTCCGCTCCCACGGCCTGCCTCAACTGCGGCAAGTGCGCCGACGTGTGCCCCATGCATCTGATGCCCATGCAAACGGCGTTTTATTCCAACGCGGGCGACTTCGAATCGGCCGCAAAGCTGGGCGGCACCATGCACTGCATCGAATGCGGAGCGTGCGAATACGTCTGCCCCGCCAAGCGTCCCCTCATCCAGGCGATACGCAAAACCAAGGCCGCCGTGCGCACGGCAAAGGCAAAGGAGGAAAAGTAAATGGACAACAGCATAGTTATTTCAACGCCTCCCCACGTCAAATCGGCGCGCACCACCAAGGGCATCATGCTCGACGTGATAATCGCGCTTCTGCCCGCCGCGATAGCCGGCATAGTTTTCTTCGGCTGGCGGGCGGCCGTAATAATCGCAGCCGCCGTTCTCACCGCGGTAATAGCCGAATTCGTCTACTATTTCATATATAACGGCGGGTTCAAAGCCAAGTGCGCAAACGCCGGCGGCGTGTGCATAAGCTGGCTTAAACAGTTCGATTTCACTTCGGTCGTAACGGGCCTTATACTCGCGCTCATACTTCCCTCAACCGCAGAGTGGTACGAAGTTGTAATAGGCGCGCTGTTTGCGATAATAATAGTAAAAATGCTCTTCGGCGGCACGGGCAAAAACCTTGTCAACCCCGCGGCGGCCGGCAGAGTAATGATGTTTTTAAGCTTTTCCATCACAACATATGTGGCCACCAATTTCGAGCCCATCAGCCTCGACAGCAACCTGTTCACGGGTGCCACCCATCTTTCGGGCTATCTTTTGGGCGGCACGGCTTCGGCAAAGATGGAGTGGATAGATCTGTTCATGGGCGTCGGACTTGCAGGCTGCATAGGCGAAACGTGCAAGCTCGCCCTCGTCATAGGCTATCTGTATCTCGTCATACGCAAAGTGATAAAGTGGTGGCAGCCCCTTTTGTATGTGGTGCTTTCGGCCTTCCTTTCGGTCTGCCTCGCCGCCACCGCCGAGGGCGCGTCGTTCGATATTTCGCTCTTCGTCGATTACGCTCTTTCGGGCGGTCTCATGTTCGGCGCGATATTCATGGCAACCGACTATGTGACCTCGCCCAAGGGCGTGTACGGCCAGCTCGTATACTATATTCTGCTCGCCGTGCTCACGTCCCTGCTGCGCTTTTACACAAAGCTCGAAGTCGTATCTTTCGTTATAATGATAATGAACCTCATAGTTCCTCTCATCGATACCTATATTGTAAGAAGACCCTTCGGCTATAAGCGCGAAAAAAAGGTAAAGGAGGGCAAATAACATGACGACAAAGGAATTTTTCAAAAGCACGGCGTTTAAATGCATAGCCGTTCTCCTTTCGATAGTTCTCATCTGCGGCATACTTTTAACCTTCTGCAACGCGCTGTTCTTCGTTTCGGATGAAGAGCGCGCCGCAAGAGCCGTGGCCAAAGTGTTCCCCGGCGAAGAAGTCACGTTCGAAACTGACGACGTAAACGCCAAATATTCCCAGGCTTCGGGTTATACCGTAAACCGCGCCTACACCATGACGGGCGAACATCAGGGCGAATACCTTGTCGAAGTTGTGGGCAAGGGCGGCTATAAGAGCGGCACGGTCACCTGCTGGATACTCGCTTCGGCCGTGGCCGGAGACGTGGCAAATCCCGGCTCGTTCACCGGCATCGAAAAAGTGGTTATAACCGATAATCAAAAGCAGTCGTTCATAGGGTATATCACCGAAGACGCCCTGCAGCAGGTCATCGACGGGCAGAATAATGAAGGCTTTTCGGCATACAGCGGTTCGGGCGTCACCACCGGCGCGACTTTCTCGCTCGGCGCGATAGTCAGTGCGATGAACGGCGCGAAAACCTACATCGAATCCGTCTACTGCGGCCTTGCAAATCCCTATGAATCGTGGACGGCAAGTTCCATGATAGACCGCACTACAACCTATACCGTTTCGGGCGACACCGTAACTTACAGCATAGTTACCGTAAGCAACTCTCCCGCAAGCGCGTTCACCATCACCGTCGTTGTCGGCGGCGATAAAAAGATAAGCGAATTCACCATAGTCACCGACGGTTCTACCGGGGCAAATTATTCGTCCAACATCTACACGGGCTTTGTCGGCAAGGACGCGGCGTTCTTCGCGGGCATAATAGGCGAAAACGGCGAAAACGACACCAACTCAAATTACGGTGCAAACGGCATAGCCACGGGCGCAACCAAATCGAACTATCTGTGCCTCAGCGCGGCTCTGTTTGCCACCGCCAACTACGATACGGCCGTTGCCGAAGGAGGTAACGCATGATGAACAAGTACAAAAAGATAACCTTAGACGGCATAATCTTCAACAACCCCACGTTCATACTCGTGCTCGGCACCTGTCCCACGCTCGGCCTCATATCCTCCGCGCTGTCCGCTCTCGAAATGGGCCTTGCGGTAATAGTCGTGCTTACACTCAGCAACATGATAATCTCCGCGCTGCGCAAGCTCATTCCCAACGAAGTGCGCATACCCTGCTACATCGTTGTAATAGCAACGCTGGTAACTCTCATAAGAATGGTGCTCGACAAGCTTCTTCCCTCGGTGTATGAAGCTCTCGGCGGCTTCCTCGCGCTCATAGTCGTAAACTGTATAATCCTCGGCAGAGCCGAAGCTTTTGCAAATAAACACACCGTGGCCGAAAGCGCGGTCGACGGCCTTGCCAACGGCGCGGGCTTCACCATCGCCCTCACGGTGATGGGCGTCATATGCGAGTTCCTCGGCAAGGGCAGTCTGTTCGGCTTAAAAATTATGGAGTTCAGCATAGGACTGTTCGGCACCCCCGCAGGTTCGTTCATAGTGTTCGGCCTTTCGATATGCGCGTTTACTGCCATAATCGATAAGTTCTTGCGCGCAAAGCGCGTAAAGGCCAACAGGCTCGCCCGCGAAAATCTGCTCGGCGCGGCACAGGGTTCAGTCCCTGCCGAAAAGGAGGTTAAGGCATAATGGCAACCTTTATCGCACTCGTTCTCTCCGCCGTACTCACAAACAACTTCATCACCGTTCAAACGCTGGGTATCTGTCCCTTCCTCGGCGTGTCCAAAAAAACGTCGTCCGCGCTCGGCATGGGCGTGGCCGTAACGGTGGTAATGACCCTTGCGGCGGCGGTCACATGGCCCATTTACGAATATGTTATGGTGCCCTTGAACTTCGCGTTCCTCGAAATCATAGTATTCATCTTCATCATCGCTTCGCTCGTGCAGATGCTCGAAATGGTCATCCGCAAGATCTCTCCCTCGCTCTACAAGGCGATGGGCGTGTATCTGCCCCTCATCACCACCAACTGCGCCGTTCTCGGCGTGTGCGAGCTCGTCATCGATAAAAGCGCGATGGTCGGACTTTTGGGCGGCGCGGCGTTAAACTTCGGCTGGGCGGTGCTCTATTCGCTGTTCGCCGGCCTCGGCTTCACGCTCATCATGGTAATAATGAGCGGCATGCGCGAAAAACTCAACAACACCAAAGTCGCCAAATACTTAAACGGCTTCCCCATCTCCATGGTAACGGCCGCATTCATCTGCATGGCGTTCATGGTATTCACTTATATAGGTTAAGGAGGGCTGAAAATGAATTACAGTTTATTGGCGGCACTCGGCGAAGTCAATCTCGAAACATTAAAAACGGTGGGCATAGTGGCGGGTATTCTGCTCGGCCTCGCCCTCGTAATAGTCATCGCCATCCTCGTCGTAGGCAAGGTGTTCAGGGTCAATATGGATGAAAAAGTCACCAAGATCCTCGAAAACCTCGCCGGGGCAAACTGCGGCGGATGCGGTTGCAGCGGCTGCGCGGGCTTTGCCGCCAAGCTTGCAAACGGCACGGCCGACCTCTCGGCCTGCCACGTCACCTCGCCCGAAAACAAGGCTCAGATAGCCGCTCTTCTCGGCGTCGAGTTAAAGGAAGAGGAGCCGATGGTGGCCATAGTAAAGTGCAACGGCGGCGAAAACGCCGCAAACGCTTTCACTTATCACGGTAACCCCGCATGCTCGGCGTGCGCGGGGCTGCTCGGCGGCAACAAGGTGTGCAAAACGGCCTGTCTCGGCTGCGGCGACTGCAAAAACGCCTGTCCCGAAGGCGCGATAAGCATATCCTGCGGCGTTGCAAAGGTCGATCCCGATAAGTGCATAAACTGCGGCGCATGCATCATCGCCTGCCCCAAACACATAATCGAACGCATCCCCGCAAAGGCTCCCGTATACGTCGCATGCTCCTCGCACTGCAAGGCAAAGGAAGTTACGGCAAGCTGCAAAGTCGGCTGCATCGGCTGCGGACTGTGCGCCAAAAAGTGCCCTCACGGTGCCATAACAATGGTTAACAACCTGCCCGTGTTCGACTACTCCAAGTGCACCGGCTGCAAAACCTGCGTTGCGGTATGCCCCCGTCACATCATTTTAGAAAGATAATTTCAAACGCGCAAATCAAGATGCGGAACGCCCGTTCGGGCGTTCCGCATCTGTTCGTTCAAGCGGTACGGCATAATTTTAACGCGACGCGGCGGGCCGCAAATTCTGCGGCCCGCCGCGCCGTTCAATTTTCGTCCGCCGCGCACTCTCTGTGCGCGTTCGGCGAAACTATTATGTTGGTGTAGTCGGTGTATGTCACAAATCCCGGAGGGGAGCCGGAAGGCTTTTTAACAAACTTTTTAAGGGTATAATCCACAACCGCCTTGTCGCGTCCGCGCGCGTCCGAATAGTGCGCGCATATTTCGGCCGCCTTTGCAATAACGCCGTCCGGCACCTTTTTTCCGCCCGAAAATATGCCCACGTGTGCCGAGTGGTATCTGTTCACATGCAGCCATACGTCGTCGGGCGCAAGGCTTTTAAGCAGCCTGTCGTTCTGCACGTTGTTTCTGCCCGCGGCAACTCTCAGCCCGTCTATGACATATTCGCGCAGCGGCGTCTCCCTCGCAACCCTCTTTTTGCCCCTTTCGGCAGGCCGTTTGATAAGCCCGTCGGCCATAAGTTCCTCTTCGGTATCTTTCAGGTCGTCAACGCATTCGGCGGCACATATATGCGATGCAATCGATTGCAAATAGTCCAGCCGTTCTTCCGCTTCGGTCTTCTGTCCCGAAAGCACGGTCACGGTGCGCTTCATCTTGGCGTATTTTTTATAATACTTCTGTGCGTTCTGCGAAGGGCTCAGCTGTCTGTCCAGCGCGATCTTTATCTTTTTGGGCCGCTCGCTGTAATAATCGTCGGCCTCAAAGCTTGCCATGCCGCGTTCAAGGCGGTATATGTTGGCGGTAATCAGTTCGCCTTTAAGTTTTATATCCTCGGCGTTTTCGCATTCCAGCAGTTTTTCGTTTATCTGCGCCAGCCTTTTTTCGGCCTTTTTAACGGCTGCGTTTACGGCGGAAGTCAGCCTTCGCCGCGCGTCGTCAAAGGTCTTTTTAACGTATACGGCGGCATAATACGCCTTTTGCGCGCTTAAAATATCGGGGTAGGGCACAAAGTTGCTCCTCGTCGTGCGCACCTTAAAATCCTCAGGTTCTCCGTCTTCCGAAAGGGTGACGCACGGGGATATGTCCGCCGAATTTACATATTCGTAAACTTGCCTTGCCGAAAGTTCTCCGCCGTAAAAGGCGCACATCTCCGCCGCGGTGGAGTATGCTATGCCCTCAACGTTGGCGCAGATGAATTTTTCGTCGCCCGTTCCGCCGCCGAACGCCTCTTCAAGCGCGGCAAGGTCGGTGGGGTCAGCCTTTCCCTGCGGGGGCGGAAGGGTGTACTTCGCTCCCGAAAACAGCACGCGTTTGGCGTTCTCTTCAAGCGTGGTCTGTTTAAGCGCGCCCAAAATATTGCCCCGTTCCGCAAGCACGACGTTCGAATACTTTCCCATTATCTCGCAGTACAGCGTCATGTGCGTGTCGTTAAATTCCGAAAAGCAGTCAAGCTCGATAGCGATAACCCTTTCAAACGCTATCTGCGCCACCTCGGTTATCTGCGCGTTCTGCAAATGCTTTCTCAAAAGCATGCAAAAATTGGGTGCGACCTGCGGGTTGGGCTTTTCGGTGTCGGAAAGGCTTATGCGGTTATTTTTTGCCGAAGTGCATATTTCAAGTTTAACCGAGCCGGAATGAGTGTATATTATAAAGGAAAGCTCGTCCCTTTCGGGCATGTTTATCTTCGAAATTTTTCCGCCGGCAAGCTTTTTATTCAGTTCTGCGGCAACATATTTCAACGTAAATGCGTCCTGCGGCATGTTCGGTTCCCCGTTAAAAGATGTATTTTTTACATTATATCCCAAAAAAAATTAATTGTAAAATAATTAAAGCGTCGTCAAAACGCTTTTCAAAATAAATTACTTGTGTTAAAATATTTAAGTTGAAAATATTATTACAGTATTCAGGAGAAGCAACATGAAGTACACAACTGCGGCCGGCGAAAAGAGCACAGTTAAAATTACCATCGATTTTACAAAGGACGAGTGGGACGCCGCTCTCGCAGAATCCTTCAAAAGAACACGCGGCAAGTACACCGTTCCGGGATTCAGAAAGGGCAAAGCTCCCAGATCCGTAGTGGAAAATTACTACGGCAAGGCGGCGTTCTTCGACGAAGCTTTCAACGTGCTCTACACAAAGCACTATCCCGAAATTCTCGATAAGGAGAGGGCAAACTTTACCGCAGTGGGCGAGCCCGAACTTTCCATCGACGACCTTTCGGACGAAAAAGTCGTAATGTCGGCTGTCGTTCCCGTAAAGCCCGATGTAAAAATAGGTGCCTACAAGGGGCTTGAAATCAAAAAATACGAATATTCCGTCACCAATGAGGAAATAACCAAGGAAGTCAACAAAATTCTCGACAGAGAGGCAAAAACGGTCGATGTTATCGACCGCGCCTGCGCCGAAGGCGACACCGTAAACATCAATTTCTCAGGCTCGGTAGACGGCGAAAAGTTTGCCGGAGGCACTGCCGAAGACTACGACCTCGTGCTGGGTTCCGGCTCGTTCATTCCCGGTTTCGAAGAACAGGTGGCCGGCATGAAGATAGGCGAAGATAAGGATATAACCGTTAAATTCCCCGAAAATTATCAGGCCGAAAATCTTCGCGGCAAGGATGCCGTATTTGCCATTCACCTCAATTCCGTAAAGGGCAAACAGCTTCCCGAACTCACCGACGAATACGTTAAAAAGCATACCGGCAGCCAGACCGTTGCCGATTATACCGCAAAGGTAAAGGAACGCCTTTTAAAGCAGGCCGAAAACCGCGGCAGGGACGAAACCGAAAATTCCATCATACAGGCCATTTCCAAAACGGCCGAATGCGAGATCCCTCAGGCCATGATCGAAAGCGAAATCGACAGAATGGTTCAGGACTTCTCGTACCGCCTCATGTATCAGGGCTTAAAGCTCGAAGATTACATCAAATACATGGGCATTACGATGCAAAGCTTCCGCGGCCAGTTTGCAGAACAGGCTAAAACGCGCGTGCTTTCGCAGCTCGTCATCGAAAAGATCGTAAGGGAGGAAAAGATAACCGCCGCTCCCGAAGAGATCGAAGCAAAAATAGCCGAACAGGCAGCTTCCGTCGGCAAGACGGCAGAGGAATACAAAAAGAATATCGATCCCCGTCAGCAGGAATACATTGCCAACGACATCGTTATAACCAAGCTCTTTGCCTTCCTCGAAGAGAACAACAAAATGCAAAAATAACAGGGCCATAACAAGGCTGTGTGGGGCGGCTTATACCATAAGTCCGCCCCATTAGTTTAATATAAAGGAGTAAATTTTTCCCATGACAACCGAAAGATCCGCGCTCGTCCCCTATATAGTCGAACAAACTTCCCGCGGCGAACGCTCGTACGACATCTATTCAAGGCTGCTCGAAGACAGAATAATCTTTTTAAGCGGCGAAATCGACGATGCAACCGCCAACACCGTGGTTGCGCAGCTCATCTATCTCGAAGCCAAAGACCCTTCAAAGGATATATCGCTCTACATCAACAGCCCCGGCGGTTCGGTTTCGGCAGGGCTTGCCATCTACGACACCATGAACTATGTCAAGTGCGACGTTTCCACCATCTGCATAGGCATGGCGGCCTCGATGGGCGCGTTCCTTCTTTCCAGCGGCGCAAAGGGCAAAAGATACGCCCTGCCCAACAGCGAAATCATGATTCACCAGCCCCTCGGCGGCGCGCAGGGCCAGGCCAGCGACATTAAAATAGCCGCCGAACACATTTTAAAAACCAAGGAAAAACTTACCCGCATTCTCGCCGAAAATTCAGGAAAACCTTTCGAAGAGGTCGAAAAGGATACCGATAGAGATAATTTCCTTTCGGCAAAAGAGGCTCTCGACTACGGCCTCATCGACAAGGTGTTTTATAAAAGATAATTTTGGGTAAAATATATTAGGCAAAAATTTTCGCGCCTAAAAACAAACAAAGGGGCGGTCGCCCCACGGAGCTATAATGAAAGATCAACACAGATTCTGCTCGTTCTGCGGCAAACCCGAAGACCTTGTGCAAAGGCTCATTTCGGGACAGAACGGAGCGTATATCTGCAACGAATGCGTTGAGATATGCCGCGATATGATAAAGGACACCGAAGAGCCCGATCTCTCGCCCGTGCCCTTAAAGACCCCCGCCGAAATTAAGGCGGAACTTGATAAGTATATCGTCGGTCAGGACGAGGCAAAAAAGGTACTGTCCGTCGCCGTATACAACCACTACAAGCGCATAAACAACCTCGGCAAAGAGCAGGACAGCGAGCTGTCAGACGTGGAGATAGAGAAGAGCAACATTCTTCTTCTCGGTCCCACGGGCTGCGGCAAAACGCTGCTTGCGCGCACGCTCGCCAAAATTTTAAACGTGCCTTTCGCCACCACCGACGCAACCACGTTAACCGAAGCCGGCTATGTGGGCGAGGATGTCGAAAATATCCTGTTAAAGCTCATTCAAAATGCCGACTACGACATCGCCAAGGCCCAGCGCGGCATCATCTATATCGACGAAATAGATAAGATAGCCCGCAAAAGCGAAAACGTGTCCATCACGCGCGACGTGTCGGGCGAAGGCGTTCAGCAGGCTCTTTTAAAGATAATCGAAAGCACTGTGGCCAACGTGCCTCCCCAGGGCGGCAGAAAGCACCCCCAGCAGGAGTGTTTAAGGATCGACACCACAAACATCCTGTT
>CALVWU010000023.1 GCA_944367955.1 uncultured Clostridia bacterium | reverse complement strand
TTGAAGATACTACCCGCGCCTATGTTTCGCTTGTAAAAAATAATCCCGTCGACATTCTTACTCACATAAATTATAAGTGTTATTGCGACGTTAAGGAAGTGGCCAAGGTTTGTGCCGACTACGGAACGTACATCGAAATCAACACAAAAAAGCGGCACGTTTCCGCCGAGCAGCTCTGTGAAATGGCAGATGTCGGGTGCAGGTTCGTCATTGATTCCGACGCCCATTCCGCAGAGAGAGTGGGCGACACTCTCATTGCGGACGAGCTTATTAAGGAGTCCGAAATACCGCTGTCGCTTATCGACAATATCGAGGGCAGAAGACCGCGTTTCAGGTTTGCCGCATATAAATCCCGCGGTTTTTAAAGGTTTTTTTCGGCGCGCGTACGCTTATCTTTTAAATTAAATTTTTGCGGATTTCTATATTTTATGGCAAATTTTACCGAGGAAATTAAGGAAGAAATAATTTTTAACGGATTGAATGGCTTTGAGTGTAAACGCGCGTTCCTGTCTGCGTTTATACGCACCAGCGGAAGCGTTATTTCGCGCGGCGGAAAGTTCGGTTTTGAAATTGTTACCGAAAACGAGCGTACCGCCGATTTTTTAAGCGATATGCTTGAAAACGAATTTGCCGTGCCTCTTTCAGGCGCGGAGGCGCAGTTTGACAGATTTACCGGGCGCGATAAGCTTACGTTTTCCTGCGTCGGCGACGGTGCCGAAATGCTGTTGCGCACTTTAAAAATTTTGAATAAGTACGATGACGACGTGTCTCTTTCGTTCGGTATCGACGACGCTCTCGTGCCTGATATTGAATGTGTCGAGGCATATCTAAAAGGGGCCTTTCTCGGCGGCGGCAGCTGCACTCTTCCGGATGAAAACAGATACAGCCGCACGGGGTATCATTTTGAAGTTGTGTTTTCAAACAAAATTACGGCCGGCGATTTTTGCGAACTTTTGTGTTCGCTGGACGTGCTTGCAAAGCTTGTCGCGCGCAAGGACAGCGCGGTGGTGTATGTAAAGAGTAAAGAAGTCATTTCAGATCTTTTAAATGCCATGGGCACGGAGAACTGCCTGAACAAGTTGAATAAGCTCGTAGCTTTAAAGGAAAGAGTAAACAACGTAAACCGTGCAGGAAACTGTTCGGCCTCGAACATCGATAAAACGGTTACGGCCTCGGTTAATCAGATAAGCTGTATCGAAACGATACGGCAAACCATAGGTTTGCAAAAGCTGCCGGCCATTTTGTTTGAAGTTGCCGAAGCGCGGCTGGCCGATCCTAACGCGTCGATGCGGGAACTTGCCGACCGTTTGGGGATAACAAAGAGCTGTATAAACCACAGAATGCGCAAAATTGCCGAAATTGCGGCGCAATTGAGTTGATAAATTAATTTAAAGGATAAATATGACCGATTTCGTACATCTTCACCTCCACACCGAATATTCGCTTTTGGACGGTGCGTGCAAGATAGATAATTTGATAAGTTACTGCAAAAAGAACGGCATTGACACCGTATGTATCACCGACCACGGCAACATGTACGGCACGCTGCATTTTGCCGAAAAAGCCGCAATTGCGGGAATAAAATATATAATCGGGTGTGAATTTTACGTCACGCCCGATATGCACGACAAAACGCAGAATATTTCGGAGCACCTTATACTTCTCGCCAAAAATAAAGCCGGTTACAAAAATCTTGTTCAGCTCGATTCGATGGCGTTTGTCGACGGGTTTTACTATAAGCCGAAGATAGATTACAATGTTCTTAAAGAGCACTCCGAAGGGGTGATCTGTCTTTCCGCATGTCTTGCCGGCGGTATCCCTAAAAGGCTGCTTTCCGACGACGTTGAGGGCGCGGAGAAGCTCGCTTTGCAGTTAAAGGAAATATTCGGCGAGGATTTTTACATAGAAATTCAAGACCACGGCATACCCGAAGAAAAGAAAGTGCTGCCGATGCTTGTGGAACTTGCCGAAAAAATTGGCGTGGAGATAGTGGCTACAAACGACGTTCACTACATCACCCGCGCCGACGCGGAGATGCAGGACATACTCATGTGCATCCAGATGAAGAAGACTTTGGACGACCCCAAGCGCATGAAGTTCGACAGCGACGAATTTTATTTTAAATCGGGCGACGAGATGGCTCGCCTGTTTGCGGCGTACCCCAAGGCTATAACAAACACGCGCGTTATAGCCGATAAGGTCACCGAACCGGCCTTCAATCTCGATAAAAAGGGCTATCCCGTCCGCGATACTTCGCTCATTCCCGGCTATACTCCGCCCGACGGCTCAACGCCGCCCGAATATCTCAGAAAACTTACCGCCGAGGGCCTTAAACGACGCTACGGCGAAGTTACGAAGAGGGAAACCGACCGCGCGGAATACGAACTCAGCGTAATAATCGGCATGGGTTTTGCCGAATACTACCTTATCGTGTGGGACTTTATAAACTGGTCAAAGGCCAACGGCATACCGGTAGGCCCCGGCCGCGGATCGGGCGTAAGCTCCATAGTAGCCTATGCGATCGGCATAACCGACGTCGAACCGCTGCAATACGATCTGCTCTTCGAACGTTTTCTGAATCCCGACCGAGTATCGATGCCCGACTTCGATATAGACTTCTGCACCGAAAGGCGAAGCGAGACGATAGAGTACGTCAGACAAAAGTACCACCCCGAAAACGTCTGTCAGATAGTTACGTTTGGCACAATGGCGGCCAAAAACTCCATAAAGGACGTCGGCAGGGTTATGCGTGTACCCTATTCCGAGACAGACAGACTCACAAAGATAATGGACGGCAAAACTTCCATCGGCGATCTGTTGGGGCGCAGAATAGAGGGGGCGAAGGCCGCATTCGAGGCGGAAGTCGATCCCGATAAAAAGGCCGAAGCCGAGGGCAAGTTAAACGATTTAAAGGCTGCGCGCAACTCGGAGTTTTGCGAAATATACGAAACCGACGCCACATTGCACCGCGTTATCGATATGGCGATGCAGATAGAGGGTATGCCCCGCCAGACGGGTATGCATGCGGCCGGCGTGGTCATCTGCCGCAAAAAGATTGCCGACAACGTGCCTCTTTCGCGCAACGGCGAGGATATTACAACGCAGTTTGTGGCTAAGGAGATTGAGGCGTTGGGAATGCTTAAAATGGACTTCCTGGCCCTCGTCACTTTAACCGATATTAAAAAGTGCATAGATTACATACGCGAAAACCACGGCGTCGAGGTCGACTTCCATAAGATAGGTTATTCCGACGCGGGCGCGTATTCGCTTATATCCGAGGGCGACACCGACGGCGTGTTTCAGCTTGAAGCCGGAGGCATGAAAAAGTTCATGCGCCAGCTCAAACCCGACTGCCTTGAAGATCTGATAGCCGGGGTTTCGCTCTATCGTCCCGGCCCCATGCGCTTTATCGACGATTTCTGCAACCGCAAGCACGGCACCGCTCCCATAACCTATGATACGCCCGAAGAGGAGAAGATTTTAAAGGTAACCTACGGCATTCCCGTCTATCAGGAACAGGTAATGCAGATATTCCAGTATCTTGCCGGATTTTCTCTCGGCGAAGCCGACCTTGTGCGGCGCGCCATGGGCAAAAAGGATAAAAAGACGCTTATGGCGCAAAAGGAGAAATTTATCAACGGCGGCATAAGCGATACAAACGGTTCAACCATAGTCGGCTGCGTCAAAAACGGCATCTCGGCCGAAGTAGCCTCCAAAATTTTCGCCGATATGGAGGGGTTTGCTTCGTACGCGTTCAACAAGTCGCATGCGGCGGCATATGCCACTCTCGCCTATCAGACCGCATGGCTTAAAAAATATTATATCAAGGAATTCATCTGCGCCCTCTTAAACAACCGCTTAAATAAGATAGAAGAGATAACAAAGTACGTCCTCTATTTAAAGGACAAGGGAATAAAAGTGCTGCCGCCCGACATAAATAAATCCAAAACGGTATTTTCAGTGCAGGACGACGGCGTAAGGTTTGGCCTTTCGGCGTTAAAGGGAACGGGACAGGGCGCGATAGACGACGTGATTGCCGAAAGAACGCAGAACGGCGAATTTAAGGATTTTCCCGATTTTGTGCTTCGCTGCGCGCCGTTTGTGAACAAGCGCATAATAGAGGGACTCATTCTCGCGGGGGCGTTCGATTCGATGGGTGTACACCGCTCGCAGCTGTTCGCGGTGTACGACGACGTGTACTCGCGCGCATCGGGGATAAGCAAACAGAAGAGCGGGGCACAGATGTCGCTGTTCGGGGAATTTATCGAGGAAGAAAGGCTTGAAGTAACTTATCCCGATATACCCGAATACGAAGTGATGGATAAACTGTCAAAGGAAAAGGAAGTGTTGGGCGTTTATGTAAGCGGCCATCCGTTTGAAAAATACAAGAATGCGTTTAAAGAGGCCAATTTCAACTGCTCGATGCTCGAATACGTCGAGGATGAGGACGGCAACCGCAGTTATCCCGACGTTGAACAGGGCATGCAGGTGGAGATGGGCGGCATCATTTCGGCCTACCGCCGCACTACCACAAAGCGTACAGGCGCGTTTATGGCGTTTGTCACCGTCGAAGATATTTACGGCTCGGTCGAATGCGTGGCCTTTCCCGCCATCTACGAAAGGGTCAAGGCGGCAATCGCAAACGATAAGATCGTTACGGTAAAGGGTAAACTCGACCTCGACGGCGGTAAGGAGCCTTCTATAATTTTGGATGATTTAAAGGAGTTCGATACCGAAAGTTTTAACGGCGGCGGGGTCAAAAAGCCGGCTGCGGGCGGTAAACAGCCCGTGCTGTGGCTGAATGCGACCGCGCTCACCGATACCGATTTTGAGGATTTTGTATCCATGCTCTCCAATTATGAGGGCGGCACGGCGTGCGCCATTCTGCGCGGCAACAAAAAATATCGGCTGCCCGGCGGTATAAATTATTGCAGGGGTCTGCTTGCCGAATTGTGCGACTACATTACCGAAAAAGATATAAAATATGTAGAGTAAATTTTGGTAAAACTGTTGTCAATATCAAATTTATCTGTTATAATAGAAAACGGAAATGATGAAAAAGCGTTGCGGCAAAGGGGGCATACGGATTTTTCCGTGCGCAATGCACATTATCGGAGGAATCGGATATGAAAAGGATAGGCTTGCTTACAAGTGGCGGTGATGCTCCCGGCATGAACGCCTGCATCAGAGCGGTAGTGCGCACTGCTCTTTACTACGGTATGGAAGTCTACGGTATCGAACGCGGATACCAAGGGCTTATCGACGACGAGATGGTTTCGATGGAGATGCGCTCGGTTTCAGATATCGTTCAAAGAGGCGGTACCAAACTCCGCACGGCGCGTTGCCTTGAAATGCTTACAAAAGACGGGCAGAAGCGCGCGGTTAAAACGCTTGAAGCGCGCGGAATCGAAGGCCTTGTCGTCATCGGCGGCGACGGCTCGTTCAGGGGAGCGAAGTGCCTTTCGGAAGATTACGGCATTCCCACGATAGGTATTCCCGGCACTATCGACAACGACCTCGAATACACCGACTATACTCTCGGTTTCGACACCGCGGTAAACACATGCATCGACATAATAAATAAACTGCGCGACACCATGACTTCACACGAGAGAATTTCGGTTGTGGAAGTAATGGGCAGGCGTTGCGGCGACATCGCTCTCTATGCCGGCATCGCTTCAGGTGCGGAAATAATCGTTGTGCCCGAAGTCGTTTTCGATCTCGACGACATCGTAATGCGCATAAACCGTTCGCGCGCAAACGGTAAGCACTCCAACATTGTCGTGGTCGCCGAAGGCGTGTGCTCGGCCGAAGAATTTGCAAAACAGCTTCAATCGGTCACGACGTATTCGGTGCGCCCTACAACCATCGGCCACGTTCAGCGCGGCGGTTCGCCCACCATGGCCGACAGAATGCTTGCCGCGCAGTTCGGCAACAAGGCGGTAAGGCTGTTGAAAGACGGCATAGGCAACCGCGTTGTGGGTATCCGCAAGAACGAAATAATCGATATGGATATAATCGAAGCGGTAAGCATGAAGAAAAAGTTCAATTACGAACTTTACGAAACGCTTCAAATGATTTCGATGTAATATTCTTTCAGCCGCTTATTTCGAGCGGCTGATTTTTTGGGGGATAAATAATGATATTGACTGTCTGCCTGAGTCCTTGCATCGATGTAAACATCGAGGTGGACTCTCTTTCGGTTGGCATGAATCACAAAATAATCAGCAAACGTACCTTTTTTACAGGCAAGGGCATAAATGTTTCGATAGGATTGGCCAGACTCGGCGTACCTGCGTTTGTAACGGGATTCATGTATGAAGACAACGGGCGTCTGTTCGAACAGGAACTGCACCGCGAAGGGCTTAACTATAAATTTGTCTGGAGCCGCGGGCGCGTTCGTGAAAATTATAAATTTGTCGATCATAAGTCGATGCTCACCGAATTCGACGACGTTTCGCCCGAAATAACGCAGCAAAAACAGGAAGATTTGATAAATTTCGTTGCCGAAACCGCACCGAGCTGCGAGGCGGTGTTCATTGCCGGCGGGCTGGCGAGAGGAATGACTGCCGATTATTACAAAAAATTGCTGCAAGTCGTGCCGGCGGGCGTCGTAAAAGTTGTCGACAGCGAAGGAGACAGATTGCGTTACGCGCTTGAATGCGGCGTCGATCTGGTAAAACCGAATGCGGAGGAGCTTGAAAGAACCTTGGGGATTCGCATAAAAAACCGCGAAACCGCCCTCGAAGGCGCGCTCACGCTCGTGGGGATGGGTGCGAAAAAGGTTTTGCTTTCGCTCGGCAAAGAGGGAGCCATAATCACCGACGGCAACAGACATTACTATTGCAAAACGCATAACGTCGCAATGAATTCAACGGTAGCGGCGGGGGACGCAATGGTGGCGGCGGCAATGTCCGCGCTCGTGCGCGGGGCCGATTTGCAAACCATATTAAAATGCGGTGTGGCCGCGGGCACGGCCGCCGTAACCCAGCCCGACACCATTTCTTTTACTAAAGATAAATACGACGAAATATTTTCTTCTCTTTTTATCAAAGAAATTTAGCAATAACTCTTGCTTTTTATACTATTTTTGTTTATAATTAATATATAGATTAAAGGAGGATGCAACTATGTGGAATGAAAACGCACCTTTAGAACTTTTAAAAGAACTGCCCGCCGTACTTAACGAAGCAAATCTGGCCCGTTTGCAGCAGATAATCGATTACGATAAGTTTATAAACAGCTCCGAGCTGGGCTATGACCTCTGCGGTCAGTATGCCCCTTTCTGCGAAGGCTGCGATAAATGCCGCAAATATCCCTGCGCGGTGTCCTATGTAAAGATGAAGCAGGCCGAAGGCATGGATATTCAGATCCAGAGCGATGTTGAAGAGGCTCTCTGCGAAGAATGCGAAGAACAGACCTGTGACGAGCAGCCCTGCGAACCCGTTTGCGACGAATGCTCCGGTGAGCAGCAGTCCGAGGGCGAGGAAGCTCCCGTTGAAGCGGCTCCCAAAAAGCTTATCCGCATTGCAATCGCAAAGCGCAGAGTTCAGTAATTTTAGCCAAATTATCGTTTGTAAATCGCCGTTATCGGACAGATTTCTATATCATCCGATAACGGTTTCTTTTTGTGCGCGGCATGCTGCGGAGGGCCGCTTGCGCTGTGATATTGCGATAAAAAATATATTATTAATTTTGTGATTTTGTAATAAAAATGAATTGACATTTTCGGACAATTCACATATAATATTCAAGTAATGTGTTTAAGGTCGTCGGCGTCCTTAAACGCGTGTAATATGCTGCTATGGCTCAGCAGGTAGAGCACGTCCTTGGTAAGGACGAGGTCACCGGTTCAAATCCGGTTAGCAGCTCCATTGTGCGCGTCTATGCGCGAAAAGAGGAGGCAAATAAAAATTTGCCTCCTCTTTTCGCTTTATGTCGAATTATACTGCCAATCGTGACTATAAAACAGAAAGAGCGGTTTTTAATATTAAACATTGAAAATCCCTCGGCAACGATTTGCCGAGGGAGAGTGACGGTGATGTTTAAGTTTTAAGCGTGCGTGCGGTCGTTGTTTTTGATAGATACATAAAGTAAAACAGCAGACATGCGGCAACGGCCGAGATCAGTTCGGTTATCCAGAATGCGTTCCACACGCCGTCGGCTGCGAAAGCCAACGAAGCCAGCCATGCTACGGGGATTATGGCAACGTATCTTATCAGCGATATTATAAGCGAAGGTATGCCCATGCCCAGCCCCTCGAACATGCCGCCTATGACAACGGAAAAGGCCGAAAGAATAAATCCCGCGCTGATAATGCGCAGTGCGGTGCTGCCTTTCGATACAGTAGTAGGATTGTCGGTGAACAGACCCATCAGGTCATTGGGTATTGCAAGGCACAGCACCGTTCCTATAAGCATCACGGCCAAACCGAGTATAAGGGTGACGCCGAATATCTTTTTTATGCGGTCGTTTAAACCTGCGCCGAGGTTATAGCCCACAAGCGGACGGATGCCCTGAACGATTCCGCTGACGGTAAAGTAGATAAAAGTCTGCAATTTATAATATACTCCCAAAATCAACACGTAAGTTTCGCTGAAATTGGAGAGAATAGCGTTGAGTGCGGTTATCATAAAGGACGGGAGTGCCAGATTGAGCGCGGCAGGAATGCCGACGAGATATAATTTTTTGCATATTTTTTCTTCGCCCGCCCTTCCAATGCGCAGTTTTACGGGTATGTTTGCAAAGAAGAACACTGCTATATAACTTAAAAGCGACAACACCTGACCTATGCCGGTGGCCAAAGCCGCCCCGAATACGCCCATGGCGGGTATCGGGCCGAGGCCGGAAATAAATATCGGGTCCAAAATGATGTTTGCCACCGCGCCAATTGCCATGCAGAACATTGTGGTTTTCATTTTGCCTACGGCTTGAAGAATCTTTTCAAAGCCCATGCTCAGCGTGAACGCCGGGGAAAACGCAATTACCGTATAAAAATATTCAAGGCCGTAAGTTAAGATTGACTCTTTATTGGTAAATAATTTTAAAAACGGCTCTATGCAGGCGGCGCATGCGGCGGCAAGTATCAATCCGTGCGCCGCGCTTAAAATAAGACCGAGCGCAGCGGATCTGTCTGCCGCGTTCCGGTTGCCCGATCCGAGGTAATACGCCACTGCTGCATTGATGCCTACGCCGAAACCGATCCCTACCGCATTTGCAAGATTTTGCAGCGGAAACACAAGCGAGATTGCCGCTATCGCGTCTTCACTCACTTTCGCAACGAAATAGCTGTCAACGATATTGTAAAGCGAATTTACAAGCATCGAGATGACCATAGGCAATGCCATGGTTATAACAAGCGGCCAGACAGACCGCTCTTTCATAAAAGACTGATCCATATTTTCTCCTGAACATAAAAACGCCGCACAGCCTTCGGCTGTGTGGCGAAAAGGGGGAATATCCCGGAAAAATCCACAAAAAATTTTCTTATTGTGCGTTGCTGTCTGCTGCCGCACTCTGCGGAAAGGCAGTTTTTCTCATCAATTCTATGTATCCTATCGACATGGCGGAAATAAATGCAAGCAGAACAATTACCCAGTAAAAACTGCCCATAAAGTACATGCCGTCGGCAAATCCGAATACGCCCGCAGGCGAGTTCCAGTTCAAAAAGAAGTAGGGGTAGTTGTTTCCGCCGCCGAAGTCCCAGTTGCACACAAATCCCGTCGCCGCGAATAATACATAATATACGGGAGGGATAAGTGCCCACAAAAAGTTTATCGTTTTAAGCCTGATGCTCGTTCCGATAAACAGGTCTGCAACGGCCGCAACGGGTACTACTACATGGGTCAGCACGTTTGCCGCCGAAGAAAACGCTCCCGGCATGGTCGGTGCCAGCACAAAACAGAACACGATGCCCGTAAGCGTGATCGAAACGGTAAAAACGTACTTTATTACATATGCCCATGCGGGGAACGACGCGTTATCGCCCCGTCTTATAAGGCAAATTATATTGCATGCGGCAAAGATAAGGCAGGTGACGCCTATCCAGATATTCGACTGGATCGTAAAATACAAAAAGGTCGTCGCGCCGCCCATAAAGTCGTTTCCGGCCAGCATGGTCGTAAGGATGATGCCGGCTGCGGAGCAGACCGCAACAATGACTTGCAGCGCGCAGGATAAGTATTTGCGTGTTTTCATAGCTAATATTTTATCTGTTGCGCAGTGATTTGTCAATCAAAAGAGGGCGGGCCGAATTTACAGCTTGTTTGCCTTTATGAATTTTTTAAGACATTCGCACTGCTTTCCGTCCTCGGTATAGCCCGTATCTTTGCAGACGGCGCACTTGTATTTGGGCTCAAAGTCGCTCTTGTCTATATTCAACTGTTCAAGTCTTTCGTTGCCGCGCGCTTCAAGTTCTGCGATGCGCCCTTTCAATTCCTCTGCCTTAATTTCGTCGTTTACTTCCGCAAACGCGAGTTTTATGGCAAGCGAATTGAGTTGCTTTTTTATGCCGCCGTAAATTTCGTCTTTAAGAGCCTTTGCCAAAGCCTTTTCTGCTCGCGCTCGCGCGGCTGCGCGCAGGTCGTAGTAGTGCTGTTCTATCAGGGCCTTGGTGCTTTCGTCTGCGCCGCGGCGTACCGAGGCCGCTTCATCGGGCGTGGTTACGCCCTCGTTTTTCCAGGATGACAGCACCGCGCTCATATAGGCAACGGGATTGTTTTTGCCTGCGGCAGCCTTGGCTGCGGCAAGCAGAATGTCATCAGAAAAATTCCAGTCGCGCCAGCGTTTAAGACACTGTCTGTCATATTCGGTGATTCTGCGCGACAGACCGCACAGCGACAGTATATTTTTGATAAGTTTATCGTCGGCCGCAACTTTTTCGAGCCTGGCGGTCACCGCGTCCATGGTTATTATCCCTTCGTCGGCGAGCGAACGAACGTATTCGTCCATGCGGTCGAAAGAATTTTTGCCCTGCATAAAGCAGTATTCCGCAATTATGTTCAGCGTATCGGGTTCAAATCCCATATCGCGCCAGGGGCCCAAATAGTTTTCTACATACGGCGAGGCGTCTTGAATGTATATGCCCAAAGCCTTTGCCGTTTCAGCCGCGGCCGCGTACAGCGAGTTGCGCGTTTTACAGTAATCTTCTATTTCCTTGGGGTCAAATTTTCTGTTTTTGTAAAGTTCCGTCAGTGCGTCGTCTATCTTCAATGCCGTTTTCGCCTTAAAATATTTTGCCGCGCACACAATGGCCTCATCCGAAAATCCCAGCTCGTTCGTCCATTTTTCGTAAAGCGAGCTGTCGTCGGGGTCGGGGCGGCGGTTGATGCCCGCAGCCGAAAAAATCTTTATCAAAGCGGGGGTTGCGGAAGTGTATGAAGAGAGCCGCTCTTCAACTTTCGCCGCAGTGGTAATGCCGTCTTCGGCAAAGTTTTTTGCAACTTTTTTTATGTAGGCGGCCTTTATGTCGTTGCCTTTGAGGTTTACGCAGTAGTTGATTATCATCAGCAATGCATTCTGTTCAAAGGAATATTCGTCCAAAAGATAAAAATAATCCATGAATTCAGCAGGCGAGATCATTCGCCCGGTGATGACGGCCTGCACCGAGGAGGCGAATGCCGAATATTTTTCGGGCTTCAATTTTTTGGGCGACCCGTATACGTTTTCGGCGTCGAGCATGCGTATTTCCAGCGGCGAGCGCGAAGTTATGGATACAAGTTCGAACTCTTCAAGATATTCAAAACAGTTTGCAAGCTGTTCGTCCGACATGTCAAGGCGTTTGGCCATGTCCTCCGCCGTGAAGTGCGCAAACCCGCTGCGGCTGACATACAGAGCGTAAAGATAGACCTTTACGGCCTGCGCATCGAGTATTGGCAGATATTTTGTAATAAATTTATTTTCAACTTCCGTGCTGCCCTTTGCGGCCAAGTCTTCGGATACAGAAATAAAAGGCATGTGTAAAACTCCCGTTCAACGCTTGATTTATTGATAAAAAAGGGCTATAATACTTATCAGGACGTCTGCAAGTCCGCTTGAAATTTAAATGTGTAATTTATTATACATCTAAACAGGCTAAATTGCAATTATAATTTACGATTAAACATTCAAATCTCTATGGCGCGTACGCGCCGTATCAAGGAGAGTAGTTTGCCCACTATTTTAACACCCGTATCCCTTTGGAAAAATTTTGACTGCAGCCTGCCGCTCAACCACGTTACGAACGATCTTCGCGAGCGTGACGGGATCACTTACGAAAAGGTGAGGTTTTCCGGCCGGGAAGCCGGCGACGGCCGTGTTTCGGTATACGGCGTCTTTGCCTATTCGACGCACGCTATGTCGCGTGACGGCGTACTCATCATTCCTGACAGCAGGGAAACCGTCGACGAAAGTCTTATCGAATTGTTTGTTGCCAACGGTTATTCCGCACTGATGGTTGATATTCGCGGCGAGTGGAGAGACACAAAAGATTATACGGTGTATCCCGAAAGCATAGGGTATGCAAATTATGCGCGCGCGGGCAGATTTATCGATTATGTAGACGAAAGCGCGGATAAAACTTCGTGGTACGAATGGGTGGCCGTGGGGCTGTATGCCCGCAAATATCTGGCCGACCGCCTCGACAGCCGGCAAATCGGCGTAGTAGGCTTGCGCGACGGCGGCGAAGTTGCGTGGAAGCTGGCCTATGCGGGTGAGTTTTCGTGTGTGGTTCCCGTCTGTGCGGGCGGGTGGCGCGCCTATATCGGTTTTAATAAATTCGGCGATTCCGAACCTGTTTTCGATGAGGAGAGACACCGCTTTATCGCGGCGGTCGATTCGCAGTCGTACGCGCCCTATGTGCGCTGTCCCGTCCTCATGCTGTGCTCTACAAACGACCCGCTCTTCGATTACGACAGGGCGTACGATACATTTTCGCGCATCAATCCTGAGTGCTCGTCCGACAGCGTTATAAGTTATTCCATATCCTGCAATGCGGCCGTCGATCCCGAAGGCGTAAAGGATATGTTTATGTTCCTTGATAAGCATGTAAAGTGCAGGCAGGTATTCATTCCCAAACCCGCCGAACTTGCCGTGTATGCCGACGAGGAGTCGAATCTTGCCGCAAGGGTGATCAACGATAATGCCGGCGAGGTCGAGAGCGTTAAGGTGTTTATGGCGGAGGAATGCAAAAATTCTTTGACGCGCGACTGGATGGCGGCCCGCCCGCGCGAAGCCGCCGACGTCGATTGCAGGGAATATTTTTTGGATATACATGAAGGGGCTTCGATACTCTTCGCTATCTGCGGCGTGACTTATACGAACGGATTTACCGTATGGTCTAAAATTACCGTTAAAAAGCTGAGCGGAGCCTTCCGCAACAGCAGACCCGCCGGCAAGGTGATGTACTCATCGCGCAGCGGAGCCGACTGTTTTTGCGTGGCCGATGTAAAAGAATGCGCGCTTGCGGGCATGTTCTTTATAGATTACGGCTGCTTTCCCGCAGTCATCGACTGCGGAAGCGGACTTAAGGGACTGTATTCACCCTGCGGGCTGGCTACTTACCGCCTAACTAATCCCGCGTTTGCGCCGTCGGAGGACAGCGTGCTCGGCATGGACGTATTCGCCGAGGAGAGCGGAGTATTTCAAATCGAAATTCGCGACGGCGTCGACGGCGAGCTGTATGCGGCGCATGTGAATGTCGTGGGCGGGGCATGGCAGAATGTCGTTGCCGAAAGCAAGTTGTTTAAAAATGCTGCGGGCAAGTCGTTTTCCGGCTTTAAACAGGGGCTGATGCTCGCCGTAAAGTTCAGTGCTAAATTTGCAGTAAATAATGTAATGTGGCTGTGATAAATGGATAAATTTCCCATATCTATCGGCGGCAGGCCGCAAAACCGCGCTCTTTCGATAGCGTTGAATATCATACTTTTTGTGCTCGTTCTCGTAATAGTGCTCGAACTTACTTTCTTTTCAAGGTTCAGGCGTTTTTATGTGGTCGGGCGGTCGATGTATCCAACGCTTGTCGGTGCGGAGTATACTCAGAGCGGAACAATCGACTCCTCCGGCGACTATGTTTATGCCGACAGGTTCGCTTCGCCCGAATGCGGCGACATAGTTATAATAACTACCGATAACGGCGATGGCGGTTCGATAACCATAATTAAGCGCGTCATCGCTTTCGCGGGAGAGAGCGTCGAACTGGTGCGCGGAGTGCTGTATATAAACGGTGAAGAGACGGCTGAACCTTATGTTTCGCCCGAATTCAACACTCCGTCGCTCGCAAAGAACACATATGAACGAACAGTGGTTCCCGATGGATGCATTTTCGTGCTCGGCGACAACCGGGATTACAGCGTTGACAGCCGCGGACACTACGGAATGATAGATATTGACGATGTGGAAGGGGTGGTAGCCGAATGGTCGCTGTCCGTGCGCTGGCTGGTTAATCCTTTTTCACGGTTTTTCGATTTTACGCTTCCGAACGTCTTTTCGGGATGTTCAAATTAATTTACAGGAGATTACTATATGCGCGCAGTGGTTACCGTTGTCGGCAAAGACAAAACGGGCATAATTGCAAAAGTGGCAACCTTTCTCGCCTCGCGCGAGGTGAATATTCTCGACATCAGTCAAACCATCATGGACGAATATTTTACAATGATAATGATGGTGGATCTCGGCCGCGCGACGACGGGGCTTGCCGAACTTTCGAAAGAATGCAGAGAGTTAGGTGAAAGGATAGGCATGTCCATTCACGTTCAGCATGAAGATATATTCAATGCCATGCACGGAGTGTGAGGGGTGAAGCATGTTCAATTATAAAGAAGTCCTCGAAACCATAAATATGGTTGAAAAGGAGCATCTTGACATCCGCACCGTGACAATGGGCATTTCGCTGCTGCCGTGCATAAGAGCCACGGCGGAAGAAACCGCCCGCTGCGTATACGACACCGTTTGCAGCCGCGCCGAAAATATCGTTAAAGTTACGGGCGATCTTTCTGAAGAGTACGGCATTCCTATAGTAAACAAGCGCGTATCGGTTACGCCCGCCGCGCTGATATGCGCGCCGTTCGCAAAAAAATCCGCTCTGATAGGCAAGGCCTTGGACAATGCCGCAAAAACGCTCGGAATAGACTTTTTGGGCGGCTATTCCGCGCTCGTGCACAAGGGAATGGCCGATTATGAAAGAATGTTCATCGAGAGTATTCCCGAAGTGCTGGCTTCGACCGAAAGACTGTGCTCTTCCGTTAATGTAGGTTCGTCAAAGTCCGGCATCAATATGGATGCCGTAAGACTGATGGGCGAAATTATTAAAAAGACTGCAAAACTTACCGCAAGCAGAGACGGCTTCGGCTGTGCAAAGCTGGTCGTGTTCTGTAACGCGGTCGAAGACAATCCGTTTATGGCTGGCGCGTTCCACGGCGTGGGCGAAAGCGGTACGGTGATAAACGTAGGCGTTTCGGGGCCGGGGGTGGTGCAGCATGCCATAGAATCCATTCCCGAAGCCGACCTTTCGGAACTTGCCGAAATGATAAAACGCACGGCGTTTAAGATCACTCGCGCGGGACAGCTTATTGCGCGCGAGGCTGCTAACAGGCTCAATGCCGAGTTCGGCATAGTCGATCTTTCGCTTGCGCCCACTCCCGCAAGAGGGGATTCTGTTGCGCAGATACTTGAAGAGATGGGCCTCGAATGCGTGGGGACGCACGGCACGACAGCCTGCCTTGCCATGCTTAACGACGCTGTAAAAAAGGGCGGCGTTATGGCCAGCTCGCGCGTCGGCGGGCTTTCGGGCGCGTTCATTCCCGTGTCTGAGGATATAGGTATGATAGAGGCCGCCGAAAACGGCATGTTGTGCGTGGACAAGCTCGAAGCCATGACTGCGGTATGCTCGGTCGGATTGGACATGATAGCCGTACCCGGCGATACGCCGGCGAGCACGATAAGCGCGATAATCGCAGATGAGGCCGCAATAGGCATGATAAACAATAAAACGACGGCCGTAAGGCTCATTCCTGCACCGGGCAAAGGCGTGGGAGATCAGGTTAATTTCGGCGGGTTGCTCGGCAGGGCACCCGTAATGCCCGTGCACGAAAAATCGGCCGAAAAATTCATTCGAAGGGGCGGTTTAATACCCGCGCCGATACATTCAAATAAAAACTGAGAGGTAGTGTTTTGTTAAGAGATCAGGTACAGGAAAGCCGCAGATGGGCCATAAGCGATATTTATGCGTCGGATGAAGAGTGGGAAAGCGATTTCAGCCGCGCGCGCGGTATGATAAATTTTTCGCGCTATGCGGGAAAATTGTGCGATAAAGCGCAGCTTTTAAACTTTTTAAAGGAGAATGACGAATTTTCTAAACTTATAAGCCGCCTCGCGGGATATGCATTGATGAAACACGACGAGGATTCGCGCGTATCCAAATATGCGTCGTACAAGAGCAGAATAGGCATGCTCTATTCCGACTATGCGGGCGAGATCGCGTTTTTCGAGCCGGAAATGGCTCGCCTTAGCGAAGAATATCTTGATTCACTTTTAAAAGACGAGGCGTTTTCCGATTACGACTATTCGCTCGCTCTTTTGATAAAGCGCAAACCTCATGTGCTTTCCGAAGGGGAAGAAAAGCTTCTCGCGCTTTCGGCCGAATCGATGGATACGTTCCAGGATATATTCGGTATGATAGATAATGCCGATCTGCCCCTGCCCGAAATCGAGTTCGAGGGTAAAACATGCAAGCTCTCCCACGGATTGTACGGACTTATAATGCATTCGTCCGATAGGGAAAAGCGTAAGGAAGCTTACGAAAAGTATTACGGCGCGTATAAATCCCTGCTGAATACCATAACTCAAACCTATTACGGCAACGTTAAAAAGGATGTATTTTACAGCAAGGCGTATAAGTTCGGTTCCTGCCTCGAACGCGCGCTCTTCGACGAGGATGTGGACAGAGCCGTATACGACAACCTGCTTGCGGCAGTCGAAAAGAGTTTTCCCGCCATGCACAGGTATATCGCCGACAGAAAGCGCATTCTCGGCTACGAAAACATGATGTTCAGCGATATTTACGCGCCTCTTGTCGGCGACGTTGAATTTAAGATGACGTATGAAGAGGCATATGAATATGTTATAAAGGGGCTTGCGCCTCTCGGTGAAGAATATCAAAAATTGCTTAAAAAAGCGTTCAACGAACGCTGGATAGACGTTGAGGAAACGGAAGGCAAGCGCAGCGGCGCATACTCCGCCGGGGTTTACGGCGTACACCCGTTTGTGCTTTTAAATTATCAGCCGACTTTAAGCAACGTGTTCACAATAGCGCACGAAATGGGGCATTCGCTTCATACTTATTTTTCGAATAAAAATCAACCGTATGCAAAGAGCGATTACCGCATTTTCGTTGCGGAGGTTGCAAGCACCGTAAACGAAGTGTTGCTTTTAAAATATATGTATGCGCATGCGGAAAGCGACAGTTTAAAAAAGTATCTTTTAAATTACTATCTCGATACCATCCGCGCAACGCTTCACCGCCAGACGCTGTTTGCTGAATTCGAGTTTAAGGCGCGCGATATGGTTGAAAGGGGCGAGCCTTTAACAAAAGAAAACCTGTGCGCGCTCTATGCCGACTTGGGAAAGAGATACTACGGCGACGCAATCGAACACGATTATAACATTTCGTGCGAGTGGTGCAGGATACCGCATTTCTACACTTCGTTTTACGTATACAAATATTCGACGGGCATCATCACCGCAATGAACATCGCCAACAGAATACTCGCGGAAGGGGAAAGCGCGGTAAAAGATTATTTTGCGTTCCTTTCGGGCGGCTCATCAACCGACCCCGTTTCGCTTTTAAAGCTTGCGGGCGTGGATCTTACAAAAAGTCAGCCGTTCGAGTTTGCAATGTCGGAATTTGACAAAACGCTGCGTCAATTTGAAGAATTAATGGGTTTATAAAGTACTATGCCAGACAAAAACAATGTTATGCCCAATCATCTCGACGCTGAACAGGCACTTTTGGGCTGCATGCTTATAGATAACGAAATACTGCCCGATGTACTTGAAAAGCTTACCGAGGATGACTTTTATCAGGAATCTCACCGTTATATTCTTTCGGCGATGAAGATGAATTACAACGGTCACCGTCCGGTCGATCTTGTCACCTTGATCGACAAGCTTGAAACTGAAGGCAATCTTGAAAAGGCGGGGGGCGTTACATATCTTACCGATCTCACTCAAAGTACGCCCTCTTCGGCTAATTATAATTACTATTTCGACATAGTAAGGAGAGATTCGGTTAATCGAAGGCTGATACGGGCTTCGCGAGACATTATTAAATATGCGCAGACAAGCGACGACAGCGTTAAAAGCGTTCAGTATGCCGAAAGCATGGTCTACGATATTTCGCGCACAAACGATTCGTCGTCGGTAAAGGATATACGCGAAAGCGATGCGATCGACCAGGTTATAAACAAATTTCAGTTGCTTGCCGAAGACAAGGACGCCTATCGCGGCGTGATGACGGGATTTACGCGTCTCGACAAACTGACCAACGGCCTGCAAAAGACCGATCTCATAGTAATCGCCGCCCGTCCCGGCATGGGAAAGACGTCGATAGCCATGAACATTATCGAAAACGCCGCGCTGAACAACGACAAGGTGTGTGCGGTGTTCTCGCTTGAAATGCCCGAAACGCAGATAGTGCAAAGGCTTATGTGCAGCTACGCGGGCGTTTCGATGTCGAACGCGCTTTCGGGCAGTCTTTCGCCCAACGATTGGAAAAAGATAGCCAAGGCCAGCGAAAAAATGCGCAAGTGCCGCATAAATATCGACGATTCTTCCCGCGTTACGCCTGCCGAGATCCTGTCTAAATGCCGCAGAATTAAAGCTAAAAACAACGGCAAGCTCGATCTTGTCATGATAGACTATATTCAGCTTATGTCGAGCGGCAAAAAGGGCGCCGACGTAAACCGTACGCAGGAAGTGGCCGAAATCACTCGCGAACTTAAAATAATGGCGAAGGAACTCGACGTCCCGGTTATAGCCCTTTCGCAGCTGAGGCGTATGCAGACCAAGGAGCCGCAGCTGTCGGACTTGCGCGAGTCTGGTGCCATCGAGCAGGACGCCGATATAGTAATGTTTATCAACCGTCCCGACGTTACCGCCACGGACGAGGAGATAAAAAAGAACAATATCGTAAAGGGCATGGCCGATCTTATAATTGCAAAGCACAGAAACGGCGGCCTCGACCGTATAAAACTGCGTTTCAAGGGAGAACTTACCAAGTTTGTCAATCCCGAACCCGACGACGAGCTTGAACCGCCCGTCTATGACGGTCAGGAAGAGGGCGCAAATTACGACGCGCCGCCTCCCGACGAGGATGATTTTTCGGACGAACCGCCGTTTTAACGGTTCTCTGATATTATTCAATCCTCGTTAACCGTGCAATTAAACGCGTCGTGCCATAATAAGAATTTATGAATACTGATATATTATCGATAAACGAAAATTCGCTCGACCGTGCCGCGGCTATAATCGAACGCGGAGGGCTTGTGGCGTTTCCCACCGAAACGGTATACGGGTTGGGTGCCGATGCCCTCAAAAGCGAAGCGGTAAAACTCATCTATGCGGTAAAGGGGCGACCGTCGGATAATCCGCTCATTGCGCATGTGCATAAGGATTACGACATATCGCAACTTGTCGAAAATATTCCGGAGTATGCTAAACTGCTTGCCAAGGCGTTTTTGCCGGGGCCGCTTACCATGGTGTATAACAGCAGGGGGGTGGTCTGCTCCGAAGTTTCGTGCGGTTTAAATACTCTTGCCATACGCGTACCGTCGCACGAGGGAGCGCAGAGGTTTTTAAAGAGGGTCAATCTGCCGATCGCCGCTCCGAGCGCAAATATTTCAAAACACGTCAGCCCGGTCACGGCGCGGCATGTATACGATGACCTCTGCGGAAAAATAGAACTCATCCTCGACGGCGGCAGATGTACCGGCGGTATCGAAAGCACGGTGCTCGACTGCACCGGCGACGTGCCCTGCGTGCTGCGCAGCGGGCTTGTCACGCGCGACATGATAGCTCAGGTTGCGGGCGAATGCGATGTGTACATGATGAAGGAGGGCGAAAGAGTGCGCTCTCCCGGAATGAAGTATAAGCATTATGCGCCCGGTTGTCAGACGGCCCTGTATAGTTTTGATCGCCGTTTGGACGCCTTGGATGAATATAGGCGCAGAAGGGCTGCGGGGCAGCGCGCGTGCATAATGTGCGACTGCCGGACGGCGGCCGACATGGAGGATGCCGAAATACTTGATCTCGGTTCGGACGAACGGCAGATAGCCTGCAATCTCTATGATAAATTGCGCGAGGGTGAAAAGCTGTTCGACGTGATAATAGCCGTTGCTCCTGAAAAGCAGGACGGCGTGATGGTGGGCGTAATGAACAGACTCACCAAGGCATGCGGGTAAAATGAAGAGAAAAAAAATACTTTTCGTGTGCACGGGCAACACCTGCCGCAGCCCTATGGCTGAAATGATATTGCGCGCGAAGATAAAAAAACGCAAAATAAAGTGGTGGGACGTCGGTTCGTGCGGGGTGCATGCGCAGCTTGGCGGCGATATGGCCGGTAACGCAAAACTTGCGCTTGCCGAGGCGGGGTATGCCGTTAAACCCAAATTTGCGCCGAGGCAGCTCACCCAAAAACTGATCGAGGGCAGTACGCTTGTCGTAACCATGAGCGAGCGACACAGGCAGATGCTCGAAGAGTGCGGCCGGGTGGTATGCATAAGCCGTTTTTGCGGCCGCGAAGTTCCCGACCCGTTCGGCGGCGACGCTGAAATTTACAGGCTGACCCGCGACGCGCTCGAATCGGCCTGCGATAAAATAATAGACGAATTTATTTTAAATTATAAAGACAGCTGAGTTTACGGAGGTATAATATGAAAATTGCACTGGCATGCGATCACGGCGGCCTCAATCTCAAACGCGAGATAATAAAATATCTGAACCAAAACGGTTATGAATACGAAGACTTCGGAACGGACGGTTTTGACAGCTGCGATTATCCCGATTTCGCGCTGCCGGCCGCGGAAGCCGTGGCTCAGGGCAAATGCGACAAGGGAATAGTTGTTTGTTCTTCGGGTATAG
>CALVWU010000022.1 GCA_944367955.1 uncultured Clostridia bacterium | reverse complement strand
TGTTCGGCATGTCTGCACAAAAAAGCGGGTGCATAAGTAAAAAATGGAAGCCAATAATTTATGCCTTACTTATGTTACCCCAAAAAAACCGGCTGCGCCAATGTTTTTTCGGGGACCCCGTGACTATAATCATCTGCAAGGTCAGTTCGCGACGGGCAATAATGCCAAAACAAAAAAAACAGGCGCAAGGCCTGTTTTTTGTTTTGGAGCTACTGACCAGATTCGAACTGGTGACCTGCTGATTACGAATCAGCTGCTCTACCGGCTGAGCCACAGTAGCATTATATTTATGTGCGCAAAAGCATTATCTATTATAACAAAAAATAAAATAATTGCAAGCTATTTTGCGCGGTTAAGCAAAATTTGCTCAAATATTTTCCGCGGGCGGCAAAAAGTAAAATTTCATGCGTTCGGCCGTAAAAAATGGGGTGTACAAACGCGCCGCCGTCTGTTATAATATATGCATGGAATACACACTCATCACGGGGGCCACAGGCGTACTCGGCAGGGAATTTTCGCTGCAATGTTTAAGTAACGGCGAAAATTTGTACCTCACCGGCAGAAGCGATGCAAAACTTTCCGCGCTGCGCCGCGAGCTGCTTGAATCGCACCCCGAAGCCGAAATAAAAATATTCGCCTGCGACCTCGCAAACGAGGATTCGCTCGGCAATTTGTTTGCCGACGCGCAAAATTTAACGTTTTCACGTCTGATAAACGTGGCGGGGGCGGATGTTCAAAAGCCGTTTTCGCAGTACACGCATAAAAAGCTTACAATGCAGTCGCGCGTTAATTTCGAGGCCGCGGCCGCCATGTGCCTTTTCTGCCTTGCGCACAGGGCGCAAAAGATTTGCATAATCAACATATCCTCGCTCGCGGGCGAATTCGTTACGCCATACTTTGCGGTGTACGCCTCGTCAAAGGGCGCGCTTACTTCGTTTTCGCAGGCACTGGCGTACGAGTGCGGGGGAACTGGCGTAACGGTGTGCGCCGTGCTGCCCGGTGCCGTATATACCCGCCCCGACGTTAAGGAATATATTTCAAAGCAGGGGCTCTGGGGCAGGATCGCGGCAAAGACCCCCAAGTATGTTGCGGCAAAGGCTCTTAAAGCGGCCAACAGGGGCAAAACAAAATATGTGCCGGGCGTTGCCAACAAGCTTTTGTATTTTGCAACAAAATTATTGCCTCCGCGCCTGCGCATCGCGGCTTGTGCGGCGGTGCGAAAGAACATGCAAAAGGACGCCTTTTAACCGTGTGCGGCACATTTTTAATCCGCTGCGCGGTTGACTTTGCCCGCCCCCGCGTGATAAAATATCATAGATAATAATTTTTCGGAGATACTCATGAGCAGAGCAGACCGCATTTTTGTGCAGAATATGCAAGACATTCTCGATAACGGCGTGTGGGATACCGACCTTCCCGTTCGTCCCCGCTGGGCCGATGGTACGCCCGCGCACACGGTTAAAAAATTCGGAATAGTCAACCGCTACGACCTGCAAAAGGAATTTCCCGTTTTAACCATCCGCCGCACGGCATTCAAGTCGTGCGTCGACGAGCTGTTGTGGATATGGCAAAAAAAGTCCAACAACATCCGCGATCTCAATTCGCGCATCTGGGACCAGTGGGCCGATGAAAACGGCTCGATAGGCAAAGCTTACGGCTATCAGCTGGGCGTAAAACACCATTACAAAGAGGGCGATTTCGATCAGGTCGACAGGGTGCTGTACGATTTAAAAAACAATCCCTCCAGCCGCCGCATAATGACGAATATCTACACATTTGCCGACCTGCACGAAATGAATCTGTACCCCTGCGCGTATTCGATGACCTTCAACGTTTCGGGCGATACTTTAAACGCGATATTGAACCAGCGTTCAAACGATATGCTCACCGCAAACAACTGGAACGTTGCGCAGTACGCCGTGCTGCTCATAATGATGGCGCAGGTTTCGGGGTTAAAGGCGGGCGAACTTGTGCATGTCATCGCCGATGCCCACATCTACGACAGGCACATTCCCATCGTAAAGGAAATAATGCAGATGCCCCAGTATCCCGCCCCCAAACTTGTGGTCGATCCAAACGTGAAAAACTTTTACGATTTCACGGTCGACAGTTTCAGGCTCGAAAATTACGAGTGCAACAAAACCAAATACAATATCCCGGTGGCAGAGTGATGAAAGCTATCGTGCACGTAGATAAAAACTGGGGCATAGGCCGCGGCAATTCGCTGATGTTCAGGCTGCCCGCAGACATGAAGTTTTTTAAAGACACAACAACGGGCAACACCGTGGTAATGGGTGCAAACACCCTGCGCTCCTTTCCGGGCGGCCGTCCGTTAAAAGACAGGCTTAACATAGTGCTGTCTTCAACGCTCAACGAAGTGCCTGGCGCGCTCGTCGCAAAAGACGAAAACGAACTGTTCAAGTTTATAGTCGAAAAGTCGGAGGGGGAGGTGTATGTTATAGGCGGCGCGCGCGTATACGAACTGCTTTTGCCCTATTGCGACAGTGTGCTCGTCACCAAGGTCGACGCTGTGGGCGACGCCGACGCGTTTTTTCCCGACCTCGACCGCTTAAAAAATTTCGTATGCCAAAGCCAAAGCCCCGTTCAGCTTACAAACGGCTATAACATAAGCTTTTGCACTTATGTAAACCGCAACGTAAAACCCTTGCCTTAAATAAGCGCAACAAATACAGCCGCCGCGCGGAAAATTCCGCGCGGCGGCTGTATCGTATATCGGTAAGAATTTCCTTACAATACTTACTTTCAGTCGGTATATTGTTTAAGACGTTTCTTAATGGATTTAAGGTTGCGTTTAACGCTTTCGGTCGAAGCTCCGCCAAACGAGGTGCGCGCGTCGGCGCAGGCTTTGGCCTTTACAACTTCGGTTATGTCGCCGTCAAACACATCCGAAAAAGTTTTGTATTCCTCCGCCGTCATGTCTTGCAAGGTGCGGCCGTTTTTTATGCATTCGCGCACTATCTTACCCGTAACGGCATGCGCCGTGCGGAAGGGCACGCCCTTTTTGGCAAGGTAGTCGGCAACGTCGGTGGCGCAGCAGAATTCAGCCTCGGCCGAACGCGCCATGCGCTCCTTTTTAAAGGTTATGTTGGGCAGCATCTCGGCCATTATGTTCACGCAGTTTATTGTAGTTTTCTCCGCGTCAAAAAATCCCTCCTTGTCCTCCTGCAAGTCCTTGTTGTAGGCAAGCGGAATGGCCTTGATAACGGTTAAAATACCCATCAGGTGACCGTAAACGCGCCCCGTCTTGCCGCGCATGAGTTCGGGTATGTCGGGGTTCTTTTTTTGCGGCATTATCGAAGACCCTGTGGAATACGCGTCGGCTATCTCAAAATATCCGAATTCCTCGGTGGAATACAGTATTATATCTTCGCACAGGCGGGAAAGATGGCTCATGATCAGCGAGCAGTCAAACAAAAACTCGGCAACAAAGTCGCGGTCGGAAACTCCGTCCAGCGAATTTTCGCACGGCCTGTCAAACTCCAAAAGTTCGCATGTGATGTCGCGGTCGATGGGGTAGGAGGTGCCCGCCAAAGCCCCGCTGCCAAGCGGCATGACGTTTGCCCTGTCGCGCGAAGCGCGCACGCGTTCGAGGTCGCGCAAAAACATTTCGGAATATGCGTTAAAAAAGTGTCCCGCGCACATCGGCTGCGCCTTTCTCAAATGCGTATAGCCGGGCATTATAAGTTTCAATCCCGCTTTCGCTCTGTCGCAAAGCGATTCCACAAGCCATACAAGACTGTCGGTAAGGCAGTCGAACGCGCCGCGCGCGTACAATCTGAAATCGGTGGCCACCTGGTCGTTGCGCGAACGCGCGGTGTGCAGTTTTTTGCCCGCGTCGCCTATGCGCTTTACAAGCTCGTTTTCAACAAAGGAATGTATATCCTCCGCACCCTCAATCTCCAATTTGCCTTCGGCAATGTCGCTTGCAATGCCGTTCAGCCCCTCGCATATCAGCTTGCTTTCCTCTTCCGAAATTATTCCGCAGTTGCCAAGCATGGTGGCGTGCGCGATGGATGCCGCAATATCCACCGCCCAAAGCTTGCAGTCAAAGGGCAGCGAATCGTTAAACAGGTCGGCGTTGTGCGCCGTGGGCGCGTCAAAACGCCCTTCCCACAGTTTCATAATTATTTCCTCTAACAAATTGACTTAAATGTAATTTCATTATATAATATCTTAGTAAACTAATCAAGCCAATTGCGCAAACGGCGGGTAAATTTATGATAATTTTGGGTATCGACCCAGGCTACGGCACCATGGGCTACGGCGTTATCGAAAAACTTAAAAACGGCAACATCGTTCCCGTCGATTACGGAGTGGTAAAAACGCCGGGAAGCGAAAATTTTCCCGTTCGCTTAGCCATGCTCGAAGAGGGGCTGAACAAAATTTACGCCAAATACAAGCCCGAAGAGATCGCTGTGGAAGAACTGTTTTTTACAAAAAACATCACAACGGGCATACCCGTGGCGCATGCAAGGGGGGTAATACTGCTTTCGGCGGTGAAGTACTGCGGCAGACTCTTCGAATACACCCCCATGCAGATAAAACAGGCGTTGACCGGTTACGGCAAGGCGGATAAAGTTCAGATGATGCACGTCGTCACGTCTCTTTTGCATTTAAAATCGATTCCCCGCCCCGACGACGCCGCCGACGCCCTCGCCGTGGCTCTGTGCCACGCGCACACCAACCGCTTCGGCGACCTCTTCGGCATAAAGTGAAGCCGTGCCTTGCGTCCCGCTTCGGGAGCGGCCAAACAAATTAACTCGGCTTGCGCAAAATAATTTTATAAAGTCTATGATAGCATATTTAAAAGGTAAATTATTGTATTCCTCCGCGGATTCTGCGGTAATAGAAGTAAACGGCATCGGATACGAGGTGTACTGTTCTGCCTCGGCCTTTTCAAAGATGTCCGTCGGCGCGGTGTGCGAGGTGTATACCTATCTGCAAATCAGCGAATCCAACGGCGCGGTGCTGTACGGATTTTCGGGTATAGAAGAAAAGAACATGTTCCTGAAACTCATCTCCGTTTCGGGCGTCGGGCCTAAGATGGGTATAGCCGTGCTGTCGGCAATGGATTGCTCCACTCTCGCGGCTGCCATTGCCACGCAGGACGTAAAGCGGTTGTCCTCGGTAAAGGGCTTGGGCAAAAAGACGGCCGAGCGCATCATATTGGAGCTGCGCGAAAAGGTTGGCGCACTCGCAAAGGACGCGCCCATTCCCGGCGGAGGGGCATATGTCGCCGCTGCGGAAGAGGGCGACGAGGACGCGGTTGTGGCCCTTCAAACGCTCGGCTTTACCCGTGCCGAAAGCGTAAAAGCCGTTGCCGCGGCAAAGGCCAAAGGCGCGAGCGGGCTTGAAGAGATAATAATGCAGGCGTTAAAAACCATGTAAATTTTTCGCCGCAAAACGCAGATAAAAAGGAGGCGGAACAATGTTTTTCGACGATGAAGAATACGGCGGAGAAGAGGAGCGGCTGGTTCAAAGCACCAAGGGCGAATATGACGCCGAAGAAAACGCTCTCCGCCCCAAAACGCTTGATGCGTATGTGGGTCAAAGCAAGGTTAAGGAAAACCTTACAGTATATATGAACGCCGCAAAAAAAAGAGGCGAAGTGCTTGAACATGTGCTTTTATACGGCGCGCCCGGTCTCGGCAAAACCACGCTTGCTCACATAATCGCAAACGAAATGGGCGGCCAGCTTAAAATGACGTCCGCCCCCGCAATAGAGCGCAGCGGCGATTTGGCGGCCATACTTACAAATCTTAACGAAGGCGACGTTTTGTTCATTGACGAAATACACCGCCTAAATCACAGCGTAGAAGAGATACTGTATTCGGCAATGGAAGATTACGCGCTCGATATAATCGTCGGCAAAGGGCCCTCGGCGCGCAATATCCGCTTTTCCTTAAAAAAGTTTACTCTTATCGGTGCAACCACAAAGGCGGGCATGATAGCCAATCCCCTGCGCGACCGTTTCGGAATAATCTGCCGTCTCGAAATGTACACCCCCGGCGAGCTTAAAGAAATAGTCACCCGTTCGGCAAAAACGCTGGGCATAGCCATCGACGACGAGGCCGCAACCGAAATTTCCCGCCGTTCGCGCGGCACGCCCCGAATAGCCAACAGGCTTTTAAAGAGGGTGCGCGATTTTTCCACCGTCGGCGGCAGCAGCGCGGTCACTCTTAACGACGCCCGGTTCGCGCTGGGCAGAATGGAGATAGACGATCTGGGCCTTGACGAAACCGACCGCAACATCTTAAAGGCCATGATAGTAAAGTTCGAAGGCCGTCCCGTCGGTCTCGAAACTCTCGCCGCCACGGTAAACGAGGACGCGGGCACTATCGAAGACGTATACGAACCCTATCTTTTGCAGCTCGGCTTCATCGCCCGCACTCCGCGCGGCAGAGTCATTTTAAAAAGCGGATACGAGCACATGGGTTACACGCCCACCGCGGCGCAGTCGCAGCAGATTACGATGTTTGAAAAAAAATCCGATTAAAAATTTCATCCCGCCCGCGGCGCGTGTCGCGCCGCGGGCGGGATGACGGTTTATATATTTTAATTACAGATTATGCAATACAAAAAGAGTGATTTCTATTACGAGCTCCCCGCGGAGCTTATTGCGCAGACTCCCGCCGAGCCGCGCGATTCGTCAAAACTTCTGGTATACGACAGGGCAACGGACACCGTTGAACACCGCATATTCAGGGACATAACCGAATATTTAAAGCCCGGCGACGTACTTGTTATAAATAATACAAAGGTGCTGCCCGCCCGCATATACGCTCAAACCGAACACGGCGGACACGTCGAAGTGCTGCTTTTAAAACGCCTTGACATAGATAAATGGGAGGTGCTTGTAAAGCCTGGCAAAAAATGCCGCATAGGTACGCGCCTTACCGTGTGCGACAAGCTTTCGTTAACGGTCGAAGGAATAACCGAAAGCGGCGAGCGCATAGTCAAATTCGATTGCAAGGGCGTGTTCGAAGAGGTGCTGGACGAAGTCGGGTCAATGCCTCTGCCGCCGTATATCAAACAAAAATTGCGGGATAAGAACCGCTATCAAACCGTGTATGCCAAAACCGACGGCTCCGCCGCCGCGCCCACCGCGGGTCTGCATTTCACGCCCGAACTTCTGCAAAAAATAAAAGATATGGGCGTTGAAGTGGTCGAAGTCCTTCTGCACGTCGGCCTGGGCACCTTCCGTCCCGTAAAGGAAGACGTCATAACCGACCACAAGATGCACAGCGAATACTTTTGCGTGACCGAACAGGCCGCCGCCGCGCTGAACAGGGCCAAGGCGGAAGGCCGCAGGGTGATAGCCGTGGGCACTACTTCGGTGCGCACGCTTGAATCGGCCGCGGGCGACGACGGAATAGTCCGCGCGCAGAGCGGCAACACGCAGATATTCATCTATCCGCCCTATAAGTTCAAGTGCGTAGACGCGCTTATAACCAATTTCCACCTGCCCGAAAGTACGCTTATCATGCTGGTCGCCGCCCTCACCGGCCGCGAAAAGATTTTAAAAATCTATAAAGAGGCGGTGGAGGAAAGGTACAGGTTCTTCTCTTTTGGCGACGCGATGATGATCGTATAAGCGTCGCATCTCTTTGTCGCGGTTACGGCTCCGCTCGGTCACGTACGTCTGTGTACGCTTCCTCGCGGCTTTCGCCCGCTTCGCACAGCTTCACTCTTCTGTTTTTCGTCGTGTCTGCATTTTTCATTAAAGATTTTCTCGGCAATTTGTGAAAGGAGATTTAAAAATGGAATTTTACGATGTTGTCAATAATCGCAGAACTACAAGAGAGTTTTTAAAAAAAGATGTCGACTTTGATGTAGTTAAAAGGATTTTAGAAGCGGGAAACAAGGCTCCCGCATGGGATCATAACCGTAATTGGCAGTACATTGTTTTGCATACCGACGAGGAAAAGGATCGCGTTCTTTCCGAGGCAAAAAAGACAGCCGATAAGTTCGACGCCGAAAGATATTTTAATATGCCCAGGCCGTATGAAATAACGCTCGGACAAAAGATGTACGGATATGCCGTGCCCAGGCAGTATACAATGCTAAAAAACGCGCCGTATGTAGTTATTCCTCTGTTCAAATTCAAGGAACTCAACGGCGGAAAAATTTCCTCGCTTAATCCGTTCGCAACCATATGGTGCGTAATCGAAAATATTTTGTTGGCTGCCGCGGCTGAAGGACTGTCCTGCTCTGTCAGGGTGCCGCTCGGCAAGGAACACGACGTCGTAAAATCAAATTTAAAAGTTCCGCCGACATATACCATTCCGGCGTTTATCGGCATAGGCTATGCCGACCCTAACGAGCCGCGGCCGGAACAATACAGGCCGGATATAGATAAGCAGATAAGGTTCGGCAGGTGGAAATAATGCATACACGTTTGCCGAATGTCTGTTTTTGGTGCGGCAGACAGGAATGGGATGCGGCCGCGGCGTATTAAATTTTGTGCGCGCAAGCCGACTTCAATATCGTTTGACGGCGCAATATATTTTTGCTACAATTAATAAAAACTATAATGCGAGAACGGTCGATGACGCAAAATTTTTCATTTGAACTTCAACATGTCGAAAAGCATACGGGTGCCCGCGCGGGCGTGTTCCATACGCCCCACGGCGATATACTTACACCCGTATATATGCCCGTGGGAACGCAGGCAACGGTCAAGGGCGTGCTGCCACGCGACTTAAAGGAGGCGGGCAGCCAGATAATTCTTTCAAACACCTACCACCTGTATATGCGCCCCGGCGACGATTTGATAAAAAGGGCGGGCGGTCTGCACAAATTCATGAATTGGGACAGGCCGATCTTAACCGACAGCGGAGGTTTTCAGGTTTTTTCGCTTACAAAATTGAATAAAATAAAGGACGAGGGGGTATATTTCAATTCGCACATAGACGGCTCGCGCCATCTCTTCACGCCCGAAAAAGCCATCGAAATCGAAGAGAACCTCGGCGCGGACATAATCATGGCCTTTGACCAGTGCTCGGAATACGGCTATACGCACGAGCAGGCAAAACAGGCCATGGAGCGCACGTCGAGATGGTTGGAACGCTGCACGGCCGCCAAAACAAGGCAGGATCAAACACTGTTTCCGATAGTGCAGGGCAATTTTTACAAAGATCTGCGCGCCGAAAGCGTAAACCGTTGTCTGCCGTATGTAAAGCACGGCATAGCCATAGGCGGCCTTTCGGTGGGCGAACCCAAGCCTTTGATGTATGAAATGCTCGAACATATCCGCCCCGTATTGCCCGAAGGCGTTCCCCGTTATCTGATGGGAGTAGGTTCGCCCGACTGTCTTGTCGAAGGCGTGCTGCGCGGCATAGACATGTTCGACTGCGTTCTCGCCACCCGCGTTGCGCGCAACGGCACCGCGTTCACGTCAAAGGGCAAAATAGTTGCCCGCAACTCAAAGTGGCGCGAAGATTTTACGCCCCTCGATCCTAACTGCGGCTGCTATTGCTGCAAAAACTATTCAAAGGCGTATATCCGCCACCTGATCAACGTAAACGAAATGCTCGCCGCCCAGCTTTTAAGCCTGCACAACATAACGTTTTTGCATAAACTCATGTCGGGCATGCGGCAGGCCATATTCAACGACGATCTGCCATATTTCGTCAAAAATTTCTATGCCGAATACGGCGAGGTTCTTCCTCAAAACGAAATTTAAGTGAAATTGCCGTTATCGCGGTAAAATCACTTGCCAATCTTTGGCAAAAATATTATTATTTAATAGTACAAAAGTACTCAATCTATTAAAAATCGGAGATCAATTATGTATTTATCCCTTTTAACCGATGCCGACGCCGCAGCGGGCGGCAGCAGCACATGGATGTCGTGGGTGCTGATAGGCCTGGTTATCGTGGCCTTCATCGCAATGATAGTTTTCAGCTCCCGCCGCAACAAAAAACGCCAGCAGGAGGCCGAAAAACTCATCAATGCCGTAAAGCCCGGCAATAAGGTAAAAACCATCGGCGGCATATGCGGCATCGTCGTCGAAGTCGACGACGCGGAAAATACTTTCGTGCTCGAAACGGGCAGCGAAAGCACCGAAAAGTGCTATATCAGATTCGATAAGCAGGCCATCTATCAAACCGACGCCGTGGTGGAAGAGGACGCCAAGGACGGCAAAAAGGAGAGCGAAGAGAAGCCCGAATCGTCTCGGTCCGAAGCCACGACGGACGAACCCGCTGCCGAACAGCAGCCGGCACCCGTCGAACAGGCCGAAGAGACCTCTTCCGAACCCGCTTACGACGACAAGCAGTAAAAAACAATCGGTAAAATTTTACGCCCCCGCCTCTGCAAAGGCCGGGCGCGGCGTTCTAAAAACATGTCCCTCCGCATAGTGTAAAGCGGAGGGGCTTTTATTATGCGGCAAAATGTAATTCAGGTATGCAAGGCGGTGTGCGCCGCCGTCGTGTTCTCGCTCGCTTACGCGCTCGTATTCGCCGGCATCGTAACGCTGTTCGGCATAGGCGCGGACGCCATAAAAATAGTAAACCAGGTGTTCAAAATACTTGCCGTCGTTGCCGGCGGCATAATATTTCTGCGCGGAGAAATGGGGCTTGCAAAGGGCGCGGTGCACGGCGCGGTCTCGGTGGTGCTTACGTGGCTCGTCTTCTGCGCCATAGCAGGCGCGTTTTCGTTGGGCTGGCAGCTGCTGCTCGAAGCGGTTTTGGGCGCGTTCGCCGGCGGAATATCGGGCGTTATAGCGGTCAACGTCAAAAAAGCGTAAAAAAAAATAATAAAAAGGCTTGATTTTTATCAGCCGTTAAACTATAATATAGTAAACAAAATACTTAGCTAATAAGGAGATTGTAAAATGATCAAAACAATAGCCAAGCCCGCGGATAAAAAAATCACCGCTTGCGGCGAATGCAGATCCACTTGCCAGTCGGCATGCAAAACCAGCTGCACGGTGGGCAACCAAAGCTGCGAAAGGATAACCAGAGAACAGAATCCCGAAAAGGACGTAAAGTAATTTAACAACAATTGATTAGGGAGCAGAAATTTCTGCTCCTTTTTCGCGGCCTCGTCTGCCGGGCAAATCATGCCGCGGGCGGCCCGCCGCGTCCTTTTTTGCGTTCATATAATTTTACCATGTATCACGTTTTCTCTTTTAAGAACAACAACTACATCTATGACGTCGGCAGCGGCAGTCTGCATATGTGCGATAAAAAGACGGCCGATTATCTTGCCGAAAGGGAGGGACAGGCCGTAGACGCCTCGTATCTCTCGGCCGAAGACGTCGCCGCCATTCAGCGCGACCTCGCCGAATTAAAAGACGGCGGCCTTTTCGAAGCGGAAGAGGTTAAAACATATCCCGTCAAGTCCGACGAGGTAAAGGCTCTGTGCATACACATCTGCCACGACTGCAATCTTCGCTGCCGCTATTGTTTCGCCGACGAAGGAGCCTATCACTCGGCGCGCGAATTCATGAGCGAACAGACGGCAAAACAGGCGATAGACTTTTTGATAGCAAACAGCGGCAAACGCCGCATTCTCGAAGCCGATTTCTTCGGCGGCGAACCGCTCATGTGCCTCGACGTCATAAAAAACGTGGTGGCCTACGCCCGCGAACAGGGCGAAAAGCACGGCAAAAAGTTTTTGTTTACAACCACCACAAACGCCCTTCTTCTCGATGACGACGCCATCGATTTTTTCAACCGCGAAATGGAAAACATCGTGTTGTCCGTCGACGGCAGAAGGGCGGTGCACGACGCCATACGCAAAACCGTCAACGGCAAGGGCAGTTTCGATATAGTCCTTCCCAAAATCAAAAAATTTGTGCAAAGCCGCGGCAATAAGTCGTACTATGTGCGCGGCACGTTCACGGCCAAGAATTTGGACTTTGCCGAAGACGTAATGTTTTTGGCCGATCAGGGGTTCGACTCCATATCCATGGAGCCTGTCGTAACCGACATTCCCGATCTTATGATAAAGCCCGAACACCTTCCCCGCATAAAGGCGGAATACGAACGGCTGTGCGAAATGTACATACAGCGTTATAAGCAGGGCAACGGCTTCAACTTTTTCCACTTCAACATAGATCTCGAAGGCGGCCCCTGCCTTGCAAAGCGCGTTTCGGCCTGCGGCGCGGGCAACGAATATTTTTCGGTCGTGCCCAACGGCGACATCTATCCCTGCCACCAGTTTGCGGGCGACGAAAAGTTTAAAATGGGCAATGTGTACGAGGGCAAACTCGATGCGGACATCCGCAGGCTGTTTGCCGAATCCTGCCTGTTCACCCGCAAAAATTGCAGCGGCTGCTTTGCAAAGTTCATATGCAGCGGCGGGTGCAGCGCAAACAATTATCACTTCACTGGCGATATTCAAACGCCATACGAGATAACCTGCGAGATGATGAAAAAGCGCGCCGAATGCGCAATGCATGTGCTTGCGGTAAAAAAAGGCATGGCATAGAGCAAAAGTGCTTAAAAAAATCGCCAATACGCCGTTAATTGTTTGACGGACGATATATTTTTATTTATAATATTGTAGTATTAATTTCCACAAGAGTGATACTCTAAGGAGTTTTTTGATGAGTAAAGTCAAATCGGCAATAATCACATCGCTCGTCGTGATAGCGATTATCGTCGCAGCGGTATTCGGCGTCGCCTCGTACAACATCGGCGCGGCAGGCAGATACAACTCCATTGCGGCAAATATTCCTCTCGGCAGCGAGTTCACGGGCTATGTTTACACCACCGCCTATCCCGAAGGGGTCATCCCGGCGGATAGATACGTTGCCCTTACCGAGGAGGAGCAGTCCTCCTATGAAGCTCACGGCGGTCTGTACGTCAATCTCGGCGACAGCGGCTACGATACCGTGGAAGAGCTTGAATCCGCCGTTGCGGGCGATGCAAAGATAATTTCTTCGCGCTTTGCCGCAAGGGGTCTTGCGGATTATTCCGTAACGGTCACCGACGGCTTGGCTATCACCGCGGCAGTGCCTTCTGGCCTGACATATGCCGCATACACCGGCAACAGCTCCGTCGATCGTTCCAACGCGCTCAACGCGGCTTCAACCACCCTCGGCTATCTTCTTGCCGACGGCGAACTCACCCTGCGCACCTCCGATGCAAGCATAACGCTCGGCAGCGACGACGAAGACGACTCTTCGGGTTCAGCCGTAGATATGACCCGTTTCGAGGATGAATATACCGATGCCGACGTGCTCGGCGACGGTTCCAAAACATATTCGTTCGTCAGCGTAAACGAGGACGTCACCGAATATTTCAATTCGGTTTCGTCTTTCACGTTCGGCGGCGCGCATGTTGTAAACTTCTCGCTCACTCAAACGGGCAGGGAACGCATAAATTACATCTCCACGCTTGCAGCGTCCTCGTCCAGTCAAACCATATACGTATGCGTCGGCAGCACCCGTCTGCTTGCAATAACCTGCACGTCCACAATCGACAGCGATACCTTGCAGTTCACCATGGAAACGGCCTCCGCCGCAAGCGACGTGGCAACCGCCCTCAACTCCGTGGTAAACGGCGGCAAGCTCTCGGCCGATTATGCCGATATCGAATCGGCTCTCGCAACGTCCGCGGCCGGCGGCGATCTCGCGGCGGTGCTCGCGCTCGTTTCGTTCGTCGTCGTGCTGTTGGTGCTGTGCGTGTGCGCCGCAATAAAGTATAAAAAGCTCGGCGGCGTACTGTCCATGTCGTTCGTAATACTCTCGCTCGTGCTTTTGTACGCGCTCTTCATTCTCGGCATTCAGGTAAGCTATGCCGTTGTTGCAACGTGCGGCCTCGTGCTCGTGCTGTTTGCGGCGGCAAACCTTGTGGTGCTCGGCGAAGTCCGCGCGCAGTGCGCAAAGGGCAAAACAATGCAGGCGGCGGTAAAGGACGCGTACAAGCGCACTCTTCTGCCCGTCCTCGATATACACATCGTGATACTCGTTCTGGCTATCTTCGTTGCGTCGGTAACGCACGGCGCGGTTGCGGCAAGCGGCCTCATACTCGTGGTCGGCGCAATAGCTTCTTACGCGCTCTACTGGTTCACAAGACTCATGTGGTTCGTATTAAGCGCGCCTCAGCGCAACAAGTTCGCCTTCGGCGGCTTCAAGAGGGAGGTGTACGGCGATGATGAATAAAATATTAAAGCTGCGTCACATCGCGCTTATAGTCAGCGTAATAATAATCGCGATAGGCATGGCTGTGGGTACAGTGTGCCACTTCGTGTCTAACGGCTTCTTCAATTACGGTGCCGAATTCGCATCGTACAAGAGCATTCAGATAACAACTTCCATTCCCGAAGACGTAAGCGGCAACAAGGCCAAAAAGATAGCCGAAGACGCGCTTTCGTCCCTCGGCGCGTACGAAGTGCACTTCTCCGAAGGCACGGCCACCGCACCCAACACCGTCACATATTACTTCCCGATGTCGGCCTCCGACGATGAGCTTGCCTCCGCGGTCGAAGATATAAAGGCTGCGTTCGAACAGCAGAAGATGGAAGACGCGTCCGCCGGCGTGCTCAAGCAAACGGCGGTTCCCGACGGCGGCTGGCAGCTCGGCCTTGCGGCAATAGCCGTTTCGTGCGCCGCCTTCCTTCAAGCCGTTTACTTTGCATTCAGATACAAACCCGGCATGGCTCTCTCGTCGCTGTGCTCGCAGGCGACAGTTGTCGGCATATACGCCGCGCTGCTTGCGATAACCCGCTGTCCCGTCGGCATTCAGGCCGCGGCCTTCGCCGTGGTTGCGGTTGCGGTCACAATGATATGCAACGGCGTGTTCTTCTCGTCGGTAAAAAATGCTTTCAAAGACGAATCCAACGTCAAGGCCGATAAGTACGAACTCATTGCCGGCAGCGCGGCTTCAACTGCAAAGGTTAACATTGCGGTATGCGTTGCTCTCGCGGTCGCAATCGTCATCTTCGGCGTGTTCGCTCTCATAGCCGCGCCCGGTGCGGCAACTCTGTCCGCCTATCTCGCGTCGCTCATAGCCGTTGTTGCCTGCGCGTTCACATTCGGCGTATTCACGCCCGCGTCTTACGGTCTGCTCAGCGCGATAGACAAGAGCAATAATTAACATATGCAACCAAAAGGCGGGTAGGCACAAAGGTGTTCCCGCCTTTTTTGTTTTAAAACGCGGTCGGCCCGCTGTGTCCGCCGTCCGCACGGTAGATTTACTTTAAAATAATGAAAAAACTACTGTCCGAGTGCGAATTTTCGCCCTCACAACTCAACGAAATTTCGGCTCTCGCTTCGTCCACGGGGCTGTGCGAGCAGACGGTTAAAATACTCTACGGCAGGGGGATAACCACAAAGGAGCAGATAACTTCTTTCATTCATCCCTCCAAAGCCCATTTTATCTCGCCGTTCAGGATGAGCGGCATGCAGGAGGCCGTAAAACTCATCACCCGCGCCCGCGACGAGGGCTGGCAGGTGGTCGTATACGGCGACTACGACGCCGACGGCGTGTGCGCCTCGTCCATTATGCGCGGCGTGTTGAACGATTTCGGCATAGACCCCGTAGTATATGTTCCCGAACGCACTTCGGGCTACGGTTTGGGTACCGCCGCCGTCGACGCCATATTCGAAGAATATTTTCCCCAGCTGTTCATAACGGTCGACTGCGGCATATCCAACGCCGCGGAGGTGGAGTACATCAAAGAGCAGGGGGCCGAAGTTATCGTAACCGACCACCACGAACTTCCCGCCGTTCTGCCCGACTGCATCTGTATAAACCCCAAAATCGCCGACGACTATCCGTACGACAATCTGTGCGGTGCGGGCGTGGCGTTTAAGGTGGGGTGCGCGCTCATAGGCGAGCGGGCGTTAAAATATCTCGATTACGCCGCCATAGCTACCGTGGCCGACAGCGTTCCGCTGTTGGGCGAAAACCGCGACATTGTGGCCGAAGGCTTAAAACTTATCAACTCCTCGTCCGACAGGCCGTATTCGGCCTTTCTCGGCAAGCCGGGCGAAAGCGTAACGGCGCAGACGATAGCATTTTCCCTCGCCCCCAAAATAAATGCCGCAGGCAGAATGGGCGACGCCGCCTCCGCGCTTAAATTGTTCTGTTCGCGCGACGGCAACGAAATTTTCGAGCTGTCGGCAAAGCTTACGGCCTACAACGCCGAAAGGCAAAAGTGCTGCGACGAGCTGTATCTCTCCGCCAAGGAAAAATTGAAGGCCGAGGGCGCGTCGGGCAGGGTGGTAATGCTGTACGACGAAAGCTGGAACACCGGCTTTGTCGGCATAGTGGCCGCCCGCCTTGCCGAAGAATACGCCCGTCCCGCGCTGCTGTTCGTAAAAAACGGCGACATGCTCAAAGGTTCGGCGCGCTCCGTCGAATCCATCAACATATTCGAAGCGTTAAAGGCGTGCAGTGCCTATATTTCCGAATTCGGCGGACATTCCCAGGCCGCCGGCGTAAACGTCAGCGAAGAAAATTTTCCGCTGTTAAAGGCCGCGCTCGACGATTATCTCGCCGCCACATGCAGCGAGGGCGCGTTCACGCCCACTCTTTACGTCAGCGGCGAACTCAACGCACAGGTTTCTCCAAAGTTCGTAAAAGAACTTGAAATGTTAGAGCCGTTCGGCGTGGGATTCAGGCGGCCGCTGTTCACGGTCTGCGCCGAAGAATGCAATGTGCATCCCGTAAAGCAGGGCTCGCCGCATCTTTCGTTAAAGAACAAGTTTATCGATATGATGTATTTCAACGGCGCGCAGTACGAACAGCTTTTGCACGCCGCGGTGCCTAAAAAACTGGTGTTCGAATACAACGTGTCAACCTTCCGCGGCAGAGAGTACATAAAGGGCTTCGTGCGCGACGTCGTTTACGACGGCAAAGACCTGTCCAAGGCCCGTGCGCGCATATGCGCGAACAACATTCTCCTCGCGTCGCTGCCCCCCGCGGAATGCGCGCGGCGCGCAATAACCAAGGAGGAGGCCGAACGCGTCATCGCCTCGTGCGGATACTACGGCACCCTGTTCGTTGCGTTCGACGGGGCAACTCTTTCAAAATATAGCGGGCTGGGTGCGTTCGAAGTCAACCTGTTCACCCTCTCAAACAAGAACCTCGCTTCGTGCGTGCTCGTTTCGCCGCAGGCCGACTGCGACCTTTCGGGGTTCGGGCAGATAGTGTTTCTCGACGACCCCGGCTTTGTAACGCTTTCGTCGCTCGAAGGCAAAAGGGTGGATGTGTGCACCGATTGCCGCGCGCTCGGCTGCCTTTCGGAACTGTCTGCGGAGCGGCAGGATCTTATCGACGTGTTCAGGGCAGTGTCGGCAAACGCCGCCAATATTTCCGGCTCAAACGCTCTCGAAGCTTCGTTTTCAAACGATCTGTCGGCTTCGCCGTTGCAGGCTCTGTTCGCGTTAAAGGTGTTTGAACAGCTCGGTCTTGTTTCGTTCGAAGGCGGCTTTCTGTCGGTGCGCCGCGGCATTAAAACCGACCTTTCAAACTCGTCTTTATATAATTTTGTAAAATCCCGCATACGATAGGGCGCGGCCCGTTGCGGGAATAAGGGGAGAACGGATATGAAAAGCGTATTGGATAAAATAAACGAAAATTACGGCGAGGCCGACAGGCAGCTGCTGTTAAAGGCCTATCACTATGCCGAAGACATGCACAAGAATCAAAAGCGCGCTTCGGGCGAACCGTATTTTACGCATCCCTGCGCCGTGGCCGAAATACTTGTCGACCTCGGCATGGATACGCCGTCGGTGGCGGCGGCCTTTCTGCACGACGTTATCGAAGATACTCCCGCCACGGCGGAAGACATACGCGGCAACTTCGGCGACGAGATACTCACCCTCGTCGAGGGCGTCACCAAGCTCGATAAAATACGTTTTCAAACCCGCGAAGAGGAGGACGCCGAAAATTTCCGCAAAATTTTCGTTGCCATGGCAAACGACGTACGCGTAATAATCATAAAGCTTGCCGACCGCCTGCACAACATGCGTTCGTTAAATTATCTCTCCCACGAACGCCAGCAGCGCATTGCCCGCGAAACGCTCGATATTTTCACTCCGCTTGCGGGCAGACTGGGCATTTCGCAGATAAAGTGCGAGCTCGAAGACCTCTGTTTAAAATATCTCGACCCCGAAGCGTACGAATACCTCACGGCAAACATACACGAACGGCTCGAAGAACGCCGCAACTTTGTCGAACTCGTCGTCGCCCAGCTTCAGGAGATGTTAAAGGAAGATAACATCAAGGGCGAAGTGTTCGGCCGGCCCAAGCACTTTTATTCCATCTACAAAAAGATGAAAAACAAGGGGCTCACTCTCGACCAGATATACGATATAACGGCCGTGCGCGTTATCGTGAACACAACCGAAGAGTGCTACGAAGTGCTCGGCAAAATACACCGACGCTGGAAGCCCGTTCCGGGACGGATAAAGGACTATATCGCCACGCCAAAGCGCAACATGTATCAGTCGCTGCACACCACCGTGGTCACAAACTTCGGTCAGTATTTCGAAATACAGATACGCACTTTCGAAATGCACAAAATGGCCGAATACGGCATTGCCGCGCACTGGAAGTATAAAGAGCAGAAGACGGGCGAAAGCACGTTCGACCAGCGTTTAAGCTGGATACGTGACGTCATGGACTGGCAGGGCTCTTTAAACGACTCGAAGGAATTTGTCGACAGTTTAAAAAACGACCTGTACTCCAACGAACTTTTGGTGTTCACTCCCCACGGCAAAGTCATTTCGCTCCCCCTTGCGGCGACGCCGGTTGATTTTGCCTATTCAATCCACTCCGAGGTGGGCAATAAGTGCGTCGGCGCAAAAGTAAACGGCAAAATAGTGCCCTTAAATTCCGCCTTAAAAACGGGCGACGTGGTCGAAATTTTAACTTCTTCAACCACAAAAGGCCCCTCGTGGGATTGGCTTAAATTTGTAAAGTCCGGTTCGGCAAAGGCAAAGATAAGGCAGTTCTTCAAAAAGGAGATGAAGGAAGAAAACGCCAAAACGGGGCGGGCCATGCTCGAAGCCGAGGCCAAGCGCAGGGGGTATTCGTTAGGCGACCTTTTAACCGAAGAATCCTTTAAAAAGCTTTCAAACAAGCTCGTATTCGCCAGCGTGGACGAAATGATGGCATCGGTCGGATACGGCGCGGTGTCAGTAAACCAGATAATTTATAAACTTATCGATTATTACAAAAAAGAGATACCCAAGCCGTTAGAAACTCTCGACGTGCAAAAACTCAACCACACGCCGGCAGGCTCGGTTACGGTAAAGGGAATGACGGGTCTTTTGGTGCGTTTTGCCCATTGCTGCAATCCCGTGCCCGGCGATAAAATAGTCGGCTTTGTGTCGCGCGGCAGGGGCGTCATCATCCACCGCGCCGATTGCCCCAACGTCGTCGGGCTCGAAGACGACAGGTTGCAGCCCGCCGAATGGACGGGTCAGACCGAAACGGGCTTCGTTGCGGGCATAAAGATAGTCGCCACCGACGACTACGGCATAACTGCCTTCATCACGTCCGAGATCGCGCAGATGCAGCTTACCATGACGCAGATAAACGGCAGAGTGGGTAAGGACGGCAAGGGCTATTTTGAAATTAACGTAAAGCTGAATAAGCGTTCTGATCTCGACCTTCTCGTCAACCATCTTAAAAAGGATAAGCGCATAATAGACGTGTTCCGCACGTCAAACTGATGCATTGCAGATATGAAAATTTATAAAATATACCCCGTCGGGTTTGCGGCAAACAGCTATATCGTCACGGTCGACGATGCGTCATGCGTCGTTGTCGACCCCGGTCAGCCGCGCATTCTTTCCGAGTGCCAAAAAAGAGGATTGACCCCCGAATATGCCCTGCTCACTCACTGTCATTACGACCATATCGGCGGCGCGGGCGAACTTGAAAGCGTCGGCTGCAAGATTATCTGCGGCGAGGACGAAAAAGACCTCGTGTTCGGCGAAGACAACCGCGCCGTATTCCACGGCATAACCATTCCAAAGTTTCAAATTTACAAAACGGTGCGCGACGGTGAAAAACTTTCGCTCTGCGGCATTGATTTCACCTGCGTCGCCACGCCGGGGCATACCCGCGGCGGCATGTGCTATATTGCGGGCGACAGTCTGTTTTCGGGCGATACTCTCTTTTTCGAAAGCGTCGGCCGCACCGATTTTTCCACCGGCAGCTATCCGCAGATCGTGGCCTCCGTTCAAAAGCTTTACGCCTTTAAAGGTGATTTAAAAGTGTATTGCGGCCACGGCGTCGATACTTCTCTCTCGCACGAGCGCGCGTTTAATCCCTATGTTAAATACAAATGCTGAGGGGCTTCTGCCCGAAATAATGGATATAGTCCGACTTTTCGACTGCGAAAACGAAGATTTTACCCATTATTTCTATTTTACGAACGATAAATATATAAACTGCATCGACTACCGCGGCAGCATCTATGATTTTTCGTACGAATGCAAAACCGAGGACGATATAGAGTACAAGCGTTATGCCCGCCGCGCCGCAAAGCTTGCGTTTTACAAGCTGCTTTCGCAGGCTTCTGGCAAAACCTTTCCGTACGGCGCGCTCACAGGCATACGCCCTACCAAGCTCGCCTATATGGAAATTTCGCAGGGCAGGGATTTTAAACCGTTGTTCGACGAAATGCAAGTCGCTCCCGAAAACACCTGCTTCGTCGGCCGCGTCATATCAACGCAGGGGCCGTATTATACCAAAGCGGGCGGGCAGGATCTGTTCATAAGTCTGCCGTTCTGTCCCACAAAATGCCGCTATTGCTCGTTCGTCACCGCGCCTTTGCAAAACACCGCGCAGTATGTCGACGATTATATTTCCTGCCTCGAACGCGAAATCGCTTCCGTTAAGCCCTTATTGACTTCCGTTCGCTCGGTATATATCGGCGGCGGTACGCCGTTTTCCATAACGGCCAAACAGTTGGAGCGGGTATATGCCGCGGTTAAAAGGCTTGCTCTGCCTGTGTGCGAATACACTGTCGAGGCCGGCAGACCCGATGTGTTCGACGAGGAAAAGCTTGAACTTTCTAAAAGTTTCGGCGTAAACCGCATATGCGTAAATCCTCAAACATTCTCCGACGCTACCTTGCAAAAGATGGGTCGCAGGCACACTTCGGCGCAGACTTTCGCCGCATACGAAATGGCAAAAAGGTACGGGTTCGATATAAACGTAGACCTTATCGCGGGGCTCGAAGGGGAGGGGACGGAAGATTTCGCCCGTTCGCTCGACTGCGCAATAAAGCTCTCTCCCGCAAACATAACCGTGCACACGCTGTCGTTAAAGTCGGGTGCGAAATTAAAAGAGGAAACGGCGCGTCTGCATGTCGAAGGTATAGGCCGCATGATAGCTCTTTCGCGCGCGAAGCTTACCGAAGCAGGCTACGAACCGTATTACATGTACCGTCAAAAGTATCAGGCCGGCGGACACGAAAATTGCGGTTGGTCGAAGCCCGGCAGGGAATGCGTATACAATATCGACGTAATGGAAGAAATCTCCGATAACGTCGCCGTGGGGGCCAACGCCATATCAAAGCGTGTGTTTTTTGAAGAAAACCGCATCGAACGCCTCGCTTCGCCCAAAAACATACCTACTTATCTGCAAAAATGCGATAAGATAATATCCGATCGTCTCGCGTTGTTCGGTTTCGGCGAAAAGAGCGGCTAATAATTTCGCGCTCCGCCGAACTCCATTTACCGTTTAAACGGCAAAGAGCGGTTGCGGTTTAAAATCCGTTTAAATGTTTTAAACGGATATGCCTTAAAATGCCGATGTCGGGGCGGGTGTTTTTTCCGATATTGATTTGCGTAACTTGATCAGAACAAGCGCGGCCGCCGCACCGAAAGGTGCGGCGGCCGCGCTGCATATCTCTCACTCCTTAACTTTTAATGTCGCCGCGTCGGATCATTCCTTGTCGCGCCTGAATTTTGAAGCAATGGCTTTAAGCAGCGACTCCTTTTCGCGCGATTTCTGCAATTCCGCTCTGTCGCCGCCCATAAAGAACAGTGCCACGGTTCCGGGGCCGACGTGCGAACCCGTGCATATGTCGTAAACTTCAATAACTATGTCGCGCGCGCCGTGCTGTCTTATAAGTTCGGCCAGATATTCCGCGTCGTCTTCGCAGTCGGCGTGGCAGATGGCTATCGTCTGATTTTCGGGCGCAATCACTTCCTCCTTAAACAGTTCCGACAGCCTGGCAAGAGCCTTCTTTCTGCCGCGTACCGTTTCAAGCATCTCTATCGTGCCGTGCGCGCCGGCTATAAGCACGGGCTTAATGTTCAAAAGAGTGCCCGCAATGGCTTTCGTGGCCGAGATCCTGCCGCCCTTTTTAAGATACTTTAAATCGCTTACCGTAAATACCGAGTGCATGTTCAGCCTGTTTGTCTCCATCCAGTCGCATACCTCGTCAAAGCTTTTGCCTTCCTCGCGCATGCGCGCGGCGTATACGGCGAACAGCCCCTCGCCCATCGACGCGTTATAGGCGTCGAACACATGCACTCTGCGGCCCGGATATTTTGTTTCCGCTTGCTCGGCGGCTTCGCAGGCCTGCTTAAACGTGCCCGAAATGCCCGAAGACAGCGTGGTTATAATAACGTCGCGCCCGCTTTCAAGCGAAGGGGTTATTTCGCTTAAAAATTTTTCGCTGTTTATAAGCGAAGTCGAAGTATTGCTGCCCGCGCGCATTGCCGCATAAAATTTAACGGCCATCTCGCGCGAAGGCCTGCCCTTTTCGTAACATGCGGTCTCAACGCCGTCGATGCTGCACATAAACGGAATAATGTTTATGTTGTGCCTTTCTATAATTTCGTCGGGTATATTCGCGCCCGAATCAACATAAATATCAAACATGTCGTTTGCTCCCGAATAAATATTACCGCCTGCGGCGGCCTTTTATGTATGTTAAGTATAAAACATTTTACCGCGCATTTCAATATTACATGCCCCCGACATGCTCTATTATTGTCAAAAAAATGTAAACAAAGTAAAA
>CALVWU010000021.1 GCA_944367955.1 uncultured Clostridia bacterium | reverse complement strand
GCAAGCGCGGAACGGCCATGCTGCTCAACTGCAAAACGCTGCAATGCGAATATGTGCCGTTGAACCTCGGCGACTGCTGTCTTGTGGCAATCTATACGGGCAAGCCGCACGCGCTCGCCTCCTCCGCATACAATTCCCGCCGCGCTCTCGTCGAAGATGCGTTCGCTCGCTTGCAGCCCCTTACGGGCGCGGGCTGTCTTGCCGAAGTCGCGCCGGGGCAGCTTAAAACCTTCGGCCGCGCACTCACCGAAGAGCAGTCCGCGCTCGCCCTGCACGTCGTAAGCGAAAACGAGCGCGTCGCGCTCGCCGCGCAAGCGTTGCGCGCCGGCGACGTAAACGCTTTGGGCAGGCTTTTAAACCTGTCACACGCGTCGCTGCGCGATCTCTACCGCACGACGGGCGTCGAAGCCGATACGCTTGTAAATATTTCTCAAAACCACCCCGCCTGTCTCGGTTCCCGTCTTACAGGCGGCGGATTCGGCGGGTGCACCGTGTCGCTTGTAAAGCGCGAAATGGTTCAACGCTTTAAAAGCGAGGTGACTGAGGAGTATTCTGTGCGTACGGGGCTTGAACCCGTGTGCTACGACGTCATCTCCGACGACGGATTGACAATCGAAAGATAACTTCGCTTTCTAATATGCCGCGCAAGAGCGGCAAAAGGTAATTTAAATGGAACATGCTTTAAAAAATACGGCCGACGCTCTGCTCTGCGGCGCAAGGGCTTTGATCTCCTCGCCGTGGTTTGCCGCGGTCACGGCGGTTTATACGCTCGTATGTTATTATATGGGCTGGGACGTCGCCATGATATGGTATATGGCTCTTGCGGGCAGCTTTATCCTTCTGTTTGTCGATGACGTTACGCCGCTGATAACGCTCTTTCTGTTCATGAACATAATGATCTCCATGAAGAATTCGCCCACAACGATAGACGGCAACAGCAATCAATATTACTTTCAAACCCACGTCTTGGCGCAGATAGGCGTGGGGGTGGCTCTGTTTGCGGGTTCGGGCGTTTACCGCGGCATAAGGGAGGTGCTGCGCGGCCGCTTTAAGCCGTCGCCCGCCTTTTATTCGCTTGTCGCACTCTCTGTCGCAATGCTGCTTAACGGTGCGTTCGCCCCCGACTATGTGCCGTTTACGCTGGTTTACGGCTTCTTTTTGGCCTTTCTTTTCATCGTTCCGTTCGTTGTCTGCTCCTCTGCCGTAAAGTTCGATGAAGAGGCGTTCAAGCGCGTCGCGTGGGCGTTTATCGCGCTTGCGGCATGCCTTGTCGTCGAACTCGTTGTCGCTTACTGCACATACGACGGGTTGTGGCTCGAAGACGGAACGATAAACCGCGGCAAACTGTATTTCGGCTGGGGCGTATATAACACGATGGGCATGCTGTTTGTAATATCCATGCCCGCGGCCGCCTATCTCGGCATTGCCTATAAGGGCCGCCTGTCCTGCCTGTGCAGTGCTGTGCTTGTCCTCATAATGCTCGCGTCTCTCGCCACCATGAGCCGTCAGGCCATTGTGTGCGGGTTTATCGTGTTCGCGCTCTGCGTTGCATGGCTTATGGCAAAGTGCGCCGACAGGTGGCTGAACGGCGGAACCATGTTGTGCATGGCGGCCCTCGCGCTTGTCGCTTTCATCGTAAAAATAGATTTCGTGTACGACGTGTGGCGCAAGCTAACCAACGACTTTTTTGACGGCAGCGGCCGCATCGAACTTTACAAAAAGGCGTTCGCGGCGTTTTTAAGTTGTCCGTTGTTCGGCACGGGCTTTTGCACGGGCGTAAGCGATCCCGTAATCGGCCTGCCAATAATGCCTTTTATGTATCACGATACCGTTTTTCAGCTTATCGGCGCAAGCGGGGCATTCGGACTCGCTGCGTATGTATGGCACCGTGTTCATACAATAATTTCGTTTGCAAAAAATCCGTCGGCGGGCCGCACTTTCATCGCGCTGTCGCTTGCTGCGCTGTTGCTGCTCAATCTGTTCGATAATCATATATTCTATCTGCTGCCCACACTCGTGTTCAGCTTTCTCACCGCCGTGCTCGTCGCGTCCGAAAATAGTTCACCCTTACGGGTATTTGAATAAAAAATATTGGATAATATCAAAGCAATTTGATTTCCATTCTTTGCGTAAGACACATGCATCAATGCTTGCGGAAATGGGAGTGGAACAAAAATATATTCAAACCAGATTAGGACATGCAAACTTGTTAAAAATTCTCGTCCGCATTTTTTTAAATAATGTGGACGAGATGTGGACGAAACGGTGTTTCGAACCCTATGGTTGAGGAATTTAACAATAAAAGTGGTTTTGGAAAATTTCCAAAACCACTTTATTTTGTTGAAATATTAATTTACAACACAATATATTGTGTGTGTTACTTGCTCATGCCTTCCTGAATTGCAACTGCAACGGCAACGGTAGCGCCGACCATGGGGTTGTTGCCCATGCCGATAAGCCCCATCATTTCAACGTGAGCGGGAACGGAGGAGGAACCTGCGAACTGCGCGTCGGAATGCATTCTGCCCATCGTGTCGGTCATGCCGTAGCTTGCGGGGCCTGCCGCCATGTTGTCGGGGTGCAGCGTTCTGCCTGTGCCGCCGCCGGATGCAACCGAGAAGTACTTAACGTTGTTTTCGTTGCACCATTTTTTATATGTGCCTGCAACGGGGTGCTGGAAGCGGGTGGGGTTGGTGGAGTTGCCGGTTATCGAAACCGAAACGTTTTCAAGCTTCATTATAGCCACGCCTTCGGGAACATTGTCCGCGCCGTAGCACTTTACTTTTGCGCGCGCACCGTCGGAGAAGGCGATGCTGTCAACCACCTTAACCGTTTCGGTATAGGGGTCGAACTGCGTTTTAACATAGGTGAAGCCGTTGATCCTCGAAATGATATAAGCGGCGTCCTTGCCCAAACCGTTCAAAATTACGCGAAGGGGCTTAACGCGCACCTTGTTTGCGTTTTCGGCAATCTTTATCGCGCCTTCGGCGGCCGCAAAGCTTTCGTGACCTGCCAAAAAGCAGAAGCAGTCGGTGTCTTCCGAAAGAAGCATCGCGCCGAGGTTGCCGTGGCCGAGGCCGACTTTTCTGTTTTCGGCAACCGAACCGGGAACGCAGAAGCTCTGCAAACCGATACCTATCGCGGCTGCGGCGTCTGCGGCCTTTTTGCAACCCTTCTTAATGGCGATTGCCGCGCCTACGGTGTATGCCCAAACGGCGTTGTCAAAGCAGATGGGCTGCGTGCCGCGAACTATCTTGTCGCAGTCAACGCCCTTCGAAAGAGCTATATCTTTGCATTCTTCAATCGATTTAATGCCGTATTCTTTAAGAACGCCCAAAATTTTGGCTTCTCTTCTCTCGTATCCTTCAAAAAGTGCCATAATAATCAGTCAACCTCCTTGTCGTTTCTGGGGTCGATGTACTTAACCGCACCCTGTTCCTTGCTGTATCTGCCGTAGGTGCCGATGGATTTTTCATAAGCTTCGTTGGGGGTAAGGCCTTTCTTGATAAAGTCGGTCATCTTGCCCAGGGAAACGAACTTATATCCGCAAACTTCGTTGTTCTTGTCAAGTGCCATCGAAATTACATAGCCTTCGGCCATTTCAAGGTATCTTACGCCCTTTGCGGCCGTGCCGTACATCGTGCCTACCTGCGAACGCAGGCCCTTGCCGAGGTCTTCAAGCCCCGCGCCCACGGGCAGACCGTCGTCGGAGAACGCCGACTGGGTTCTGCCGTAAACTATCTGCAAAAACAGCTCTCTCATGGCGGTGTTTATAGCGTCGCAAACAAGGTCGGTGTTAAGGGCTTCCAAAATGGTCTTGTGGGGCAGGATCTCTGCTGCCATGGCGGCGGAGTGGGTCATACCCGAACAGCCTATGGTTTCAACCAAAGCTTCCTGAATTATACCGTCCTTAACGTTAAGCGTAAGTTTGCACGCGCCCTGCTGGGGTGCGCACCAGCCCACGCCGTGGGTAAGACCTTTGATGTCCTTGATTTCCTTTGCCTGTATCCACTGACCCTCTTCGGGAATGGGGGAAGGGCCGTGTTCGAATCTGCCCGAAACGCCCTTGGCAACGCAAATCATGTTTTCAACGTCTTTTGAATATTGCATTACAGTTCCTCCGAAAATTTTTTAAATCGCCGCCCAAAACCGGGCCCGCGTAACTTAAACTTATTTTACCGCAATCAATTATAACATAAACAAAAACGTAAATCAATATTTTAGTGACGAAAAAATGCCTTTGCCGCGCAAATTTTTTGTGAATTTCCGTCCGCGGGTCTCGGACGGCGGCCCGCGGACGGCCGCTCGTGCCCGCTGTATATGTTGACAGCGCGGCTAAGCCGTGTTAAAATAGCTGTGCAGTCGATTTGCATTTAAAATATCGTCAAAGTAGGTTTGTTTATTATGATGAATTCGCTTTTTTCGCGCGCCTTTTACAAATTTTGCCGCAAGTTTAAATTAAAGAGCGCGCTGTATAAATTATTTCCTCCGCGGGATGCAAGAAAAAACGCCGAAAAGATAAGGCCCGTTTCCCAAAAGGAATATCTTAACGCCGTCGGCTATCTCAACGAAATAAATAAGGACGCGCATTCTTCGATGATCTGCGAAGAGCGCGATATTGTCGAAGAGTACGATCTCGACGTGATAATTCCCGTATACAATACAAAAGAATATCTGAGGGAATGTATAAATTCCGTGCTCTTTCAAAAAACGAAGTACAGTTTCCGCCTGATAATCGTCGACGACGGGTCAACCGACGGCAGCGGCGAGGTGCTGAAAAATTCGTGGGGGAGGGTAGACAACGTGTTGATTATTTCCCGGCAGAACGGCGGTCATGCCGCGGCGCGCAATACGGCGTTGATGCATGTGCGGGCGCGCTATATAGCCTTTGTCGATTCCGACGACGTAATGGCGGAAGGCGCGATAGAAAATCTGTTGTCCGCTGCGTATGCCAACGACGCCGACTGCGTTCAGGGCGGATACGTCATGTTTTCCGGGGACGGCGAAGAGAGCGTGCTGTATAAAGACCGCGAGTGCGAAATGTACGGAAACTATCCCAATTATGTGTGGGGCAAGGTGTATAAGAGCTGCCTGTGGAACGGGCTGTGCTTCCCCGAAGGTTACTGGTACGAAGATACGATGGCTTACCACGCCTTTGTATTCAGAATAAAAAAATATTTCACGATTTCCCCGGTCGTCTATCGCTATCGCCTGCATGAAAACAGCATTTCGCACCTTTCGCGCTTTAAAACCAAAGCCGTCGATTCGCTTTATGTGGTATTGCAGTGTTATCGCGACAATATGTCGCTCGGCAACGTTTTCACCGAGCGCAACTATATCGAACAGTTGGAGCAGATACTCATTTCTGCGCGCAGGCTCGAATGTCTCGGCGGCAAGCTCAACCGTGCGGCTTTCAAGGTGCTGCGCGGCTATGTGCTCGGCATGTATAAAAGTTTTCCCGCGCCGAAGGGCGATGCCAATCTTCTCGCGCTCGAAAACGCCATTCTGTGCAACCGCTATCTCGCTTACAGGCTGTGCGTCTGCGGCTGAGCGGCGTCGGGCGCGCAAAATATCCGCGGCGCGGGCGAAAGTCCGCGCCGCGTCTTCCTGTTGCGGCAAAATGCGCAAAAAAATTATAAAATATCGTGTTTACCGTTTTTGTAAACGTATTATAATAAAAATGGATGATTTTAATATTAAAAAGCGGCTTGCTTTCGGACTGCCGCAGTGGTATACTAAGATATATACATTGATTTTAAGGAGCTGCAATGGCACTCATCTGTCAGCATTGCAAAAAGCGTCCCGCAACCGTCAATTTCGTTGAAACGGTGGGGGGAGAGATGGTCGCGCTGCATCTGTGCGACCGCTGCTATAAATATAAGTACGGCGAGTTTGAAAAAGTCACCGAAAACGCCATAATCAACGGGCTGTTCGGCCCCTCTGCGCCGGCGGTGCAAAAGGTTTGCAAGGTGTGCGGCATGCGCTTTGAAGATTACGAGCGCACGGGGCTTTTGGGCTGTCCGAGCTGTTACGACGTGTTCAAGGAACAGCTTATGCCCTCTATCGCCGGCATACAGGGCAAAACCTGTCATGTGGGCAAGCCCGGCGGCGATCATTCGGGCGAACACGATCTGCGTTTAAAGCTGAAAATGCTGCAAGAACAGCTTGAATCCGCCATCACTACGGGCGATTACCGCGCGGCAAGCAGGCTGAATATGCAGATGACTGCCATAAAAAACGCAATAAATCAAAGGGGCGGCAATCAATGAGCATGCAAAACATCGATACTTCCACAACCGTCGCCTCCTCGCGCATACGCCTTGCCCGCAACTTAAACGGCTATCCCTTTCCCGGCAGGCTTAAAAACGACAAGCAGGCCAAAGAGATAATCCGCGCCGTGTCGTCGGCCATAAACAAGGTCGATGAGTTCAAATTGTATTATATGGACGGCATAACCGAAGAGGAGGCGTTAAATCTCGTCGAAAACCACCTCGTAAGTCCTCTCCTTTTAAAGCGTCCGCACTATTCCGCGGCCGTCATAAACGAGCAGCGCAACGTTTGCATAATGATAAACGAAGAAGACCACCTGCGCGAACAGTGCATCGAAAAGGGCTTCTCGCTGCGCCGCGCCTACAACGTAATGTCGCAAAAGGACAACATAATAGCCCGCTCCATTCAGTTCGCCTACGACGAACAGCTCGGCTTTTTAACCGCGTGTCCCACAAATCTCGGCACGGGGCTCAGGGCTTCGGTAATGCTCTTTCTGCCCGCGCTCACAATGTCGGGCTTCATGCCCAGCGTCATCCGCTCGGCAAACAAGCTCGGCCTCACGGTGCGCGGTGCCTACGGCGAGGGCAGTCAGGCCGAAGGTTACATGTACCAGTTTTCAAACGAGGTGACGCTGGGCGTCACCGAAGAGGAGATATTAACGCAGGTCGAACAGGTGGTGTTGCGCGTATCCGAAATGGAGCTTTCCGAAAGGGCCAAGCTGAAAACGGGCGAGCGCGCCGTCGAAGTAAAGGATGGCTGCCTGCGCGCTCTCGGCGTGTTGACCAACTGCGCGTTGCTCACCGGCGAGGAGTGCGAAAGACTGTGCGCCCAGTTAAAGCTCGGCGTGGCGATAGGCTGCTGCTCTTCCGAAGGCATAGGCTGGATAGACGATCTGATAATAAAAATGAAGCCTTCCAACATAAACCTTTCGGCGGGGCGCAAGCTTGCCGCGGCCGAACGCGACGCGTACCGCGCCGACTATGTTTCCCGCTTCGTCGCCGCCCGCGTAAAAAGACAATAAAGTTCATTCATCGGCACATATATGCCGCTCTTTCCCATTTTTCAACGGAGGAAAATTTTATGAATCCAAACAGGTATTCGCAAAATCTTCAATATGTCATTGCCTGCGCCAAAGATATTTCGGCCAACATGGGCACAAGTTACATCGGCAGCGAGCATCTCGTATACGCCATGCTCGTTTCGCCCGAAAGCACGGCGTTTGCAATACTCAGTTCGTCAAAAGTTCCCGCCGACGGATTCCGCCGTTACCTTATAAATTCGGCCGACCCCAAGTCGACAATAAGCGGGTTTACGCCCCGCACCAAGCATATGTTCGAACGCGCCGAAGCACTCGCCGTCGAGTACGGCGGGGATAACGCCCTCGCGGGTACCGAACATCTTCTGTACGCCGCCATGGAATCTCCCGAATGCCTCGCCATGCGCATTCTGCGCGCCCTCGGCGTTAATATGACGCTGCTCGCCGCCAGACTTGAAATGTGCGTGAGCGGGGAAAACGACGACGGCGACGATGACGAGGACGACGAAGATTTTTATCCCTTCTCCGTGCTCGAAGAGGCCCGCCGCCACGCGTCGCCTCAAAAAAAGGGACAGCATAAGGGGGGCGGCGAAGGTTTAAGTCCCGAACTCGCCCAGTACGGTACCAACCTCACGCAAAAGGCGAGGGAGGGCAAAATAGACCCCGTTATCGGCAGAAAAAAGGAGATCGACAAGATAATACAGGTGCTCTCCCGCCGCACAAAGAACAATCCCGTTCTCATTGGCGAGCCCGGCGTGGGCAAATCGGCCGTCGTCGAAGGTCTGGCGCAGGCCATAGTAAACAACAAGGTGCCCGAACTGTTAAAGGATAAAGTAGTTTTCTCGCTCGATCTCGCCAGCATGGTGGCCGGTTCCAAGTATCGCGGCGACTTCGAAGAGCGTTTAAAAAACGCCATAAATTCCATAAAGGAAAACGGCAACGTTATTCTGTTTATCGACGAAATACACAACCTCGTCGGCGCGGGATCCACTTCCGACGGCAACATGGACGCGGCAAATATTTTAAAGCCCATGCTCGCCCGCGGCGAACTTCAAACCATCGGCGCGACCACGCTTGAAGAGTATCGCAAGTATATCGAAAAGGACGCCGCGTTAGAGCGTCGTTTCACACCCGTGCAGGTCGAAGAGCCGTCGGTTGAAGACACGGTGGAGATCCTTCGCGGCCTGCGCGATAAATACGAAGCTCACCATAAGGTGGTCATCACCGACGAGGCCATCATTGCCGCAGCAACCCTTTCCGACAGATATATCACCGACAGGTATCTCCCCGATAAGGCCATCGATCTCATCGACGAAGCTGCGTCCCGCGCCCGCCTCGACAGCTACAACTCCCCGCAGGAGATAAAGGAACTCGAAGAAAAGCTTAAAAGGCTCAATGCCGAAAAAACCAAGGCCGCCCGCGGCGAAAATTACGGTCAGGCGCAAAAGCTGGTCGAAGAGATAAATCAGGTTCAGGCCAAGATAAAATCGCTCGATTCCGAGTGGAAGGAGGGGGCGCATGCCTCCGCACCCCAGATAGGAAGCGAGGAGATAGCAAAAATAGTCAGCGGCTGGACGGGCGTTCCCGTGTTAAAGCTCACCGAACAGGAGAGCGAAAAACTTTTGCATCTCGAAGACAATTTGCACAAGCGCATCATCGGCCAGGACGAGGCCGTTTCCGCCGTCGCCCGCGCCATACGCCGCGCCCGCGCGGGATTGAACGAGGCAAATAAGCCCATAGGCTCGTTTATCTTCGTCGGGCCCACAGGCGTCGGAAAAACCGACCTTGCCAAAGCTCTTGCCGAGGCCATGTTCGGCGACGAAAAGCTTATGATAAGGCTGGATATGTCGGAATATATGGAAAAACACACCGTTTCCAAGCTGATAGGCGCGCCTCCCGGATACGTCGGCTACGACGACGGCAACGGCGGACAGCTCACCGAAAAAGTGCGCCGCAAGCCCTATTCGGTCGTGCTCTTCGATGAAATCGAAAAGGCCCACCCCGACGTGTTCAATATACTTTTGCAGATACTCGACGACGGCCGCCTTACCGACAGCAAGGGCCGTATCATCAACTTTAAAAACACAATAATAATCCTCACGTCAAACGTCGGCGCGGGACAGATAAAAAAGATGGGAACTCTCGGATTTGCGGGCGGCAGCGACGACGGTTACGACAACATGAAGGAAAATATCATGGAAGCCCTGCGACAGTCGTTCAAACCCGAATTTTTGAACAGGCTCGACGATATAATAATCTTCCGCAAACTCACCAAGGAGGAGGCGGGCCGCATCTGTTATAAGATAATCGACGGTCTGCGCGCAAGGTTAAGGCTGCGCAACATATCGCTCGAACTCACCGAAGCCGCCATGGATAAACTCATCGACGAGGGATACAGCGACGAATACGGCGCGCGCCCCTTAAAGCGCGCCGTCCAAAGGCGCATCGAAGACAGACTGTCCGACGAAATCCTTGCAGGCCGCGTGCTCAACGGCGAAAAGGTGACGGTGGACGTAAAGGACGGCGAATATGTGTTTGCATCGGCGCGGGCCGACGCATAAATCTGCCGCGCGGCTGTTTATCTGCGGTTGCCCCGCATATATGTGGCGACAATTGAATATCGTATATATGGCGGACGGGCGCGGTGCGCGCCCGTCCGCCACGCGCTTTCAACCGATAATCCATGGTCTGCGCGCGTACGCGGTATAAACCCGGCCGCCGCGGTCAATAATATATCCGTGCGCTCAGGGTTGCATATTTGCGCGGTTGAGCGATAAAAATTTTACTAAATGTCAAAAAATGTTACGTTTGGCGAAAATTTACAACTAAATGCCATTTTGCGTTGCAATATGTTGACAAAGCAGACTTTATATTTTATAATGATTTCAAAGTGCGCGCGTAAGCTGTTCTTTCGCCGCGCATGATAAATAACCGTAGCCTGCGGCGCGCCGCGGCAAGGAGAACAAATGGAATCCAATAATATGGAATTAAGCAATCGCGAAGAAACAATAAGGCTCGGCGATCTCTTCCATGTCCTGTGGAAAAACATCATTCTGGTGGCCATAATCACCGCGGTGATATTCGTCTGCGGCATAATATATACCTTTGCAATTGCTCAGCCTCAATACAGTTCCGAGGCAACGTTCATCGTTGCGGTAAACGCAAGCGGATCTTCCGATAACGTCGATTACAGCAACTCGCTCCGCCTCGTCGAAACGGCGGCTCAGCTCGTCACCGAAGACGGCGTAACAGATCCCGTTGCCGAAAAGCACGATATTTCGGCCGCTTCTCTCAAAAACATGGTCTCCGTTCAGTCCAGCTCAACCAACTTTTTGGTAAAGCTCTCGGTTGAAACAAGCGACCCCGCGCTTTCAAAATCGCTTGCCGAAGACCTTGTGGAAAGTCTGATAACATTCTGCAATTCCGAAGATTCGGGCGCGGATCGCCTGCTGCAAAACGCAATTTCTTTCACGTCCCATGCAAGCGACGCCGTTTACTCTTCGCCCAACAAGGTGCTCTATCTCATAATTTCCCTGCTCGGCGGCTTAGTCGTCGCCTGCGTTGCGGTATTCATAAAGGAATTCTGCTCCACCAGGTTCAGGAACAAGGACGAAGTGGAAAGGTATCTCGGCCAAAAGGTCATCGGCTACATCATCAACGATAAACAAAAGGAAGCCGACGCGCTGTTCGCAAAAAAGGGTACCCCCCGTCCCGTGCAACTCGTAAAACCCGGTCTGCGTTCTTACGAGCCCTATAACAAACTGCTCTCCAACATCAAGTATTCCTCGGTGGATAATCCCTACCGCGCAATAATGATAACTTCTTCGCAGGAGCGCGAATTGAAGTCCACCACGATAGGCAACGTCGCCTGCTGCATAGCTTATAACAAGCAAAAGGTAGTGTTGGTGGATGCAGACCTGCGCAAACCCAATCAGCACAGACTGTTTAAGGTTGATAAAAACAAGGGCATAATCGATTATGTCGACGGCAGCTGCACCGCGGCCGAAATAGTAAAGCACACCGAGTACGGCGTCGATATAGTAACGGCGGGCAAAAAGGTAATAAATCCCCTCGTCATTCTCGAATCCGACGCTTTCAAAAAGCTTATCAACGAGCTTAAAGGCATGTACGACTATGTGCTTATCGATACGCCGCCCGTTCTCGCCTGCACCGACGCGGGTGCCGTAAGCAAGGCCTGCGACGGCGTTGTGTTCAACCTCGCCATCAAAGACGTCAAAAAGAAGCAGGCCGCAATCGCTTTGCAAAGCTTAAACGACGTTCAGGCCGACGTCATCGGCATCAACATAACCAAGGCCGAAGCCGATAAAGACGACACCGCGTATTATTACTATTACAACAATTACTATTCCAAAGATTCCAAAGCGGAATCTTCGGGCGATTCAGAGCAATGATAGATATTCACAGCCACATATTGCCGTGCGTAGACGACGGCTCTAAATCATTCGATATGTCTTATAACATCCTCTCCTCCTGCGTGGCGGAGGGGGTGTCTGCTATTGTGTGCACGCCGCATCAAAACAGCAAAGTGCAAAACGCCGACGCCCTGCGCGGCCGGTTCGAAGAGTTTAAACAGCGCGCGGAAAATTTTCCCGTAAAGCTGTATCTCGGTGCCGAAATATATTATTTCGACGGCGTCGTGCAGGCCTTGAACGAAGGCAGGCTTTTAACTTTAAACGATACCCGCTATGTGCTTGTGGAGTTTTCCACGCGCAACGAAATGGTATATATTCCCGACGCCGTGTATTCGCTGTCCGTTGCGGGCTACAAGCCGATAGTCGCCCATGCCGAACGATATGCAAGCTATCTCGATAAATCGGGGTATGCCGAAATCAAAGAGAACGGCGGACTGATTCAGGTCAACGCCCCGTCGTTTCAGATACGCGAAAGATTAAAGACGATAAAGTATCTGTTAAAACGCGGCATGGTGGATTTTATCGCTTCGGACTGTCACAACGATACTTCGCGCGGGGTAGATTTCTCCGTAGCCAAAAACTTTGTCAAAAGGCGGCATTCCCGCATGTATGAAAGGTTTTTCGGTTCGTATTACGATGATTTTTTAAATAATTAGATACCACTGAGGGGCGGGCGCGCAGGTTTGCGCGCCCGCCCCTTTTTAAACGGAAAAGGTTTTAATCGCGTGCTCAATGCCATTTTTAAATATTTTCGCGCTTCGCACGGCATAAACATGCGTTTAACCGGCATAAATTTATGTATTTTGCCGTCAATCATTGACAATTCGTCGATTAAGTTGTATTATATAAGTGGTATATAAAAAGCGTAATAAAATTGTAACATTTTTGTAATATGCTGCGTATTGCGCGGCGGGCAGAAAGCATCGTTTTTCGGCGAAGTCTGTGCGGTTCGGCCGCCGTCGCCGCATGGTAGGTAGGAGTTCTTTTTTATCCGGGTTCGCTTTTGTGCGGGGCGCACCCTTTCGGCTGTTCTGTCTGCGCATACGCATATCGCTTTGCCGTGCCGTATTTTCTGCGCGGCGACGGCGTGTTGCACGCTTTTGCGGCTGTGCCGCTTCGGTGCGCGACCCGCCCGCTTAATTCACGAGGTTATACATGCAGCAACAACTTGATTTGCAAAATATCGAAGAGGACGAATGCGGGCCTCAGTCTTCGCCCGCGCCCTCTTTTAACGGCTATACCGCGCCCAAACGATACGGTTACCGCTTTGTAAAGCGCGCGTTCGACATCGTTGCTTCGGGACTGTTTTTAATAATCTTTTGCTGGCTGTTCGCAATTCTTGCCATAATGGTAAAGTGCGGCGACGGCGGAAAGATAATATACAAGCATCCCCGTATGGGAAAAAACGGCAAACCCATCACTATCTCAAAATTCCGAAGCATGCGTCCCGATGCCGACAAGCTCGAACGCACGCTCACTCCCGAACAGCTCGAAGAGTACAAGCGCGAATTCAAGATAGACGAAGACCCCCGTATCACGCGCGTGGGCAGATTTTTGCGCAAGACCTCGCTTGACGAGTTGCCGCAGGTATGGGATATTTTCGTCGGCCGCATCTCCGTCGTCGGGCCTCGTCCCGTCGTAAAGGAGGAGGCATGCGAAAAGTACGGCTCCGACGCGGCCAAACTGCTTTCGGTAAAGCCCGGCATGATAGGTTGGTGGGCGGCAAACGGCCGCAGCAACGTAACATATGAAAGCGGCGAACGTCAAAAGCTTGAACTGTATTATGTCGATAACTGCTCGGTGTTGCTCGATATAAAGATAATTTTTAAAACGATAATCTCCGTTATAAAGCGCGACGGAGCGCAGTAATTTCGCCCTAAGGCTCTCTATGCAAAACATAATAATTCTCGTCGCCACGCATAAACAATACCCTATGCCGGGCGACAAAATGTATCTGCCCGTATTTGTGGGCGCGCAAAATAATCCTGATGAGTATCAAAGGCTGGCCGCTCTCGGCTATGCCGGCGACGCTTCCGGCGATAACATTTCGCTTAAAAACAAAAGCTATTGCGAGCTGACTGCGGCGTACTGGGCATGGAAAAATCTTTCTGCCGAATATATCGGCCTCGTTCATTACCGCCGCCATTTCCGCGGCCGCGCTTCCGGCAGCAAGCAGAACAGAATATTGACCTGCGGCGAGGCGGATGAGCTTCTTAAAGATTGCAACGTGCTTCTCCCCAAAAAACGCCGCTATTTTATCGAAACCAACCGCGGACAATACATCCACGCGCATCATGCCGAAGGCCTTGTAAATACCCGCAAAGTAATTGCCGCCCGCTGTCCCGAATATCTCGTCGCGTTCGACAAGGTGATGGATAAAACAAGCGGACATCGTTTTAACATGTTCGTCATGAAAAGCGACGTGTTCGGCAAGTATTGCGAATGGCTCTTCGGCATACTTTTCGATGTCGAAAAGACGCTCGATATATCAGGGTGGTCGCCCAAAGAGCAGCGCGTCTACGGCTATCTGGCCGAACGGCTTTTGGATGTTTGGCTTTTAAAAAACGGCGTGGAATACAGGGATATACCCTATATGTTCATGGAAAAGCAAAACTGGGCCAAAAAGATAGCCGACTTCCTGGCCCGCAAGTTTAACGGACACGGCGATGAGTAAATCCTTTGCGGAAGTAAAAGAAATATACGAGCCTCTTTTAAAAGGCGGCAACGATTATTATAATTTCGGCGTAAGTACGGCCGGGCCGTTTTTATACGGCTATATTTCGTGGTTGTGCGGGCAAACGGCGCGGTATTCTCCTCAAAAGATATTCTTTTTTTCGCGCGACGGTTATCTGATGCAAAAGGCATACGAAATTGTCAGCGGCAATAAAAACAGTAAATACATTTGTTTTTCGCGCAACAGTCTTCGCCAGGCCCTGCTTTATAAAAGCAGGGATTTTGCCGACTCGTTAAAATACTTCGGCGATGAACGGTATATTTCCGTCGGTGCGCTGTTGCAGTATTACGGTTTCAACGCGGCCGAGCGGAACGAGATATGCATTGCCCGCGGTTTGAATATCGACAGTGAGTATCCTTTAAAAGATCTTGCCTCGGTAAAGCCTTTGCAAAATTTGTACCGCGAATTGTCCGGTGAAATATTCCGCCGCTCGCGCGAACAGAACGAGCTGCTTGCGGACTATCTCGCTCAAAACGGTTTTTCGGGCGACTGCGCCTCGGTCGATATAGGCTGGCACGGCAGAATGCAGTATTACCTCGACGAATTTTGCGCGCTTAACGGTATATGCGCGCGGCAGCACGGTTATTATGTGGGCGTAAGCCCCGTAAGCATGTTGCGTTCGCCCGCAAGCGGCTATCTGTACGGCAGTCGGAATGATAAAATGCGCAAAAAAGTTCTGTGCTTTTTCGGTGTGCTCGAAAAGATATTTCAAAGTCTCGAAGGCTCGGTTTGCGGCTATTCCCGCTCCGGCGGGGCGGTCGTGCCTCTCACCGAAGAGTACGAGTATGCCGATGATGCGGTTGTTCGCCGCAGCATCGCCGATATGCAGAACGGCGCGCTCGATTTTGTGTGCGCCGCATGCGGAAGACAGATGGAAACTAAGCATCTCGTTTCAAAATTGCTCGATTTCGGCGCAAATCCCACGCTTGCCGACGTAAAACTGTTTTCGTTTATGTATAACGTTGACGGAGTAAAATGCTATTTTACTGCGCAGAAGAGCTTGTTCAAGTATAAGCTTTCAGAATTTGTCCACGCATTGAGCAACAGTCCGTGGAAGACGGGTTTTTTAAAATCCGCATTTAAGTTGCCGTTGCCATATTTCGCGCTTTACAGCGTTCTCAGAAAATGATAAAGATCCCGCTGAAAAAACTCATGAAAAAGGACGCCGTGTTTTTCGACGTGTTCGATACTCTCATCGAACGCGACGTAAGCGTTCCTTCCGAAATATTCAAAATAGCCGGCGGCGAAGAGTTTTGCGAATCTCGCAAACGTGCCGAAAGTCTGGCTATGCAAAATTCCCCCTGCGGCGAGGCCACGCTCGAAGATATTTACGGGCTGCTTCGTCACGATTACGGTCGGGATGCCGACAGTTTGATGCAAAGCGAGTTACAGGCCGAGTTGACGCATTGCCGCGCAAAGCAAGAAGTGTACGGCGTGTATCAACAACTGTTGGCTGCGGGCAAGAACATCTATCTGATTTCGGATATGTATCTGCCGTCGCGTGTGATTGCCGCCATGCTTGAAAAGTGCGGCTACTGCGGCTATAAAAAACTCTATGTTTCAAACGAATGGGGCTGCAATAAAAGAAGCGGAAAGCTTTTTGCTCTTGTGCTCGAACAAAACGGCATTTCGCCAAGCGGCGCGGTGCACGTAGGCGACAGCATAAAGGGCGACTTTATCGGTGCGATCAAGGCGGGAGTAAGTCCCGTGTTAATCGGCCGCAAAAATCGGTTTAAAAGGTTTTTACATCTGTAATGATAAAAGTTTTGTGCGTAAACGTAGACGATATGGGTTATGGCGGCGTGTTTTCGCTGGTTAGAACAGTGATTGCAAACAAACCCGACGACATCAAAATCGATATTGCCTGCATAGAAGAGTTTGAAAATCCTAAGAATATCGAGTATTTTGCGACTTTCGGCACGTCGGTCTATTTTATAGGAAGCAAAAAGAATAAGATTTTAAAGCAGTTGGATGTATATAACAATCTGCGGCGTTTGATAATTAAAAACGGTTACGACTGCATACACATTCATTCGGATGTTTCAAACAAACTATATGTCTGTGCACTTGCGGCAAAACGCGCGGGTGCGAAAAAGATAATACTTCATTCCCACGCTTCGGGCGTGGACGGTTCAAAGCGCGGGTTAAAGCTGGCCGTTCACAAATTTTTCCGCAAAAAACTTAAACGTGTCGGCACGAATTTCGTGGCCTGTTCCGATCTTGCCGCAAGGTGGATGTTTCCGAATATTTCCTCCGATGACGTGGCTATAATTAAAAACGGCGTCGAACTCGATAAGTTCGTCTTTGATCCACAAATCCGCCTTGAACAGCGCGCCGAGCTCGGTTTGCGGCAGTCGGTTGTCTTCGGCCATGTCGGAAGGTTCGCATATCAAAAGAACCACGAATTTTTAATAAAGGTATTTGCCGCCGCAAATAAAAAGCTGCCCTCTGCCAAATTGCTGTTGATAGGAGAAGGCCCTCTTGTCGAAGATATACGCTCTCTCGCGCGCGAACTCGGCGTCGAAGAAAATGTTATATTCTACGGAATAACTTCAAAAGCTTACAAGTTGTTTCAGGCAATGGATGTCTTTTTGCTGCCCTCTCACTTCGAGGGGCTTCCGATAGCGGGCGTTGAAGCGCAGGCCGCCGGGTTGCCCTGCATATTTTCGGATAAGATAACAAGGGAAGCGGCACTTACGCCCTGTGTGGAATATCTTCCGATCGAACAGGGCGACGAAGAGAGGTGGGCGGAGGCGGCGCAAAATATGTTGTCGCTTCCACGCGAGAACCGTTTTTCGCAACTTAAAAGCCGCGGCTATGACATTACCGATACTATTAACAGTTTAGTTGAATTGTATCGTTGAGTATTTTATGATATATATAGTATCCCATAAACAATTCAATTGCCCAAAGCTTAAAGGTTATATTCCCATATATGTCGGCGGGGCTTATGCCGGCGAAGGGGTAAGCGATGCTGCCGGCGACAATATCGCGCATAAAAATGCTAACTTTTGCGAACTTACCGCACTGTATTGGTTGTGGAAAAATGTCGATGACGAGTATATCGGGCTTGTGCATTATCGCAGATATTTCGGTAAGAGCAATTTCAGCCGCAGCGTAAAGGATATATACACATACAATGAACTTATAAATAAACTTCAAGGTCACGATATTGTTTTGCCTTATGTCGAGTGTTTTAAACAGTCGGCAAAGGAAGAGTGTATACTAAACAGCTGTTCATCGCAGAATTTTAAAAGTCTGCGCGATGTCGTGCAAAGGCTCTATCCCGAATACGTCAACGATTTCGACTGCTTTTTCGCGCAGAACAAATCGGTACTGTTCAATATGTTTTTTTGCAAGAAGAGCGTAATTGACGGCTACTGCAAGTGGCTGTTCGATATACTTTTCGAACTTGAAAAAGTTGCCGATCTCAGCGATTGCGACGCCTATCGTCAAAGGCTGTACGGTTTTCTTTCTGAACGTCTTTTAAATGTTTGGGTAAAGCACAACGGCTTGTCCGCAGTAAATCTAAGCGTTGTCAATACCGAAATAAGCACTGCGGACATGTTTGCGATTTACCGCAGAAGAATAACAAACAACATCTGCTTTAACATAAAGCGCATTATGCGTTGAGGGCGGCAGGCGGAGATATTTTAAATTGATAGTCTATTTAACGGCAATAACGCTCAGCTTTCTGTTTGCCGCCGTGTACGTGCGGTACAGGCAGCAGCTGCAGCTTTCGGCGGGTTTTCAACGCAACAGCCGCTTAAAATTTTATAATAAAAAGATAACGCCGTCCCATTTAAAACTGTTGGCGTTGTTTGTGCTGTCGGTGTTTCCCGTGTGGTTTATAACCGCATTCCGCTACGACGTGGGCACCGATTATTTTTATACCTACGTTCCGCGTTTCGAGCTGTCGTTAAACGGCCAAGATCCCTTTAACGAGTTTATTTTCAATCTCTTATACCGCGTACTTGTGGTTTTGGGATTGGATGTCGTGTGGGTGTTCATAATCACCGGTGCGGTGATAGTGGGGGGTATCTACCGTTTTTGTTTTAAGTATTCAAAGATCCCCCTTTTAAGCATCGCGTTGTTCTTTGCGGCCGGCATATATTTTTCGTCGCTCAACAACGTGCGCCAGTATGTGGCAATGGTCATCGGACTGTTCGGCATGTACCAAACCAAAAACTTAAAGGCTTTCGCTCTGTTCATAATTTCGGGTCTTACCCACGTTTCGGGTTTTGCATATATCCCGCTGTTTCTGTTTTTAAAAATATCAAAACTCAATTTCAGCCGCACAAAATATTTTGTCTGCGCCGCGATAGGTTTTGTGGCTTCGTATGTTATATTTATCGTGTTAAAGCAGTTTTTGCTCACCACGCGGTACGCATATTTCTTCGACAGCTTTATCGATAACAAGTTTTCGATGTCCGACCTTATAGTAAACTTTGTTTTGTTCGTGCTTTCGGTATTCTACTTCGATAACCGCGACGAAGAATACAAAAAACTTGCCATAATATCCGCAATTTCGGTAACGGTGTGTTTTGTGGGCATATTTTTGCGCAGCATGGAACTTACGGGCAGAATTTTGCGCATATTCACCATATTCCAGCTTGCGCAGGTGCCTGTACTCATTTTAAAGGATCGCAACGTTATAATGCGCAATATCTATTGCATATTGTTTGTGTTGCTGTTCGGGGTATTGACTTTTAATGCAATCGTTTTAAACGGCACTCACGAAGTGCTGCCATACCGTTTTGTATTCGGAATAAATCCGCTTACTAAAATTTAGGAGGAAAATTAAACTATGTACGACTATCTCATCGTCGGCAGCGGCCTCTACGGCGCCGTCTGCGCTCACGAACTCAATAAGGCGGGCAAAAAAGTGCTCGTCATCGATAAACGCCCCAACATCGCGGGCAACGTATACACCGAAAAGGTAGAAGGAATAAACGTTCACGTCTACGGCGCGCATATCTTTCACACGCCGGATAAAGAGGTGTGGAACTATGTCAACGGCTTTGCCGAGTTCAACAATTTTATAAACTGTCCCATTGCCCGCTACCGCAACGAGTGCTATAACATGCCCTTCAACATGAACACGTTCACCAAACTCTGGCCCGACGTATTCACCCCCGAAGAGGCCGAACGGCGCATCAACGAAGAGATAGGCGAAAGCTATGTTAAAGAGCCCGCAAATCTCGAAGAGCAGGCCATAAACCTTGTGGGTAAGACCATATACGAAAAACTCGTAAAGGGCTACACGCAAAAGCAGTGGGGAAGGGAGTGCACGGCTCTGCCCGCATTCATAATCCGCAGACTGCCCGTAAGGTTCACGTTCGATAACAACTATTTCAACGACCGCTATCAGGGCATTCCCGTAGGCGGATATACCAAGATGGTCGAAAACATGTTAAAGGGTGTGGAAGTGCGCTTAAATTGCGACTTCTTCGAACATAAGGACGAGCTGGCCGCATGCGCCGAAAAGATAATATATACGGGTGCAATCGACAGGTATTTCGACTACTGCTACGGCGCGCTCGAATATCGTTCGGTTAGGTTTGAAACCGAAGTTTTAAATAAACCCAACTTCCAGGGCAACGCCGCCGTAAATTACACCGACGGCGAAACTCCCTGGACAAGGATAATCGAACACAAGTGGTTCGAATTCGGCAAGGACGAGAACGGCAACGAACTTCCAAAAACGGTAATCAGCCGCGAATACAGCTCGGAATGGAAAAAGGGCGACGAACCTTATTACCCCGTAAACGACGCCAAAAACGGCGAACTTTATGCAAAATACAAACAGCTTGCCGAAGGCGAAAAAAACGTTATATTCGGCGGAAGGCTGGGCCAGTACAGGTATTACGATATGGACGACGTTATCGCCGCCGCTTTAAACGATATACGCAAAGAAATCGCTTCGGCAAAGTGAGTTAAAAATGAATTTTAAATCGGTGCTGATAAAATTGTTCGGCTATCCGTACAGCATGGTAAGATTTTTTGCGAAGGTAGACGGTGCAACAAAATTTCGTAAAGATCCTCTATGCAAAAGGCGCGCTTTTGAAAGCGCACACGAGTACCAAAAAGTAAAACTCACCTGGTTTTTGAAAAAGAAGTATAAAAAATATATAATTGCCGTAAAAGAGCAATTGGATAATACCTGCGATATGTTGCCGCATAAATGCGGCGATACAGTATGGGTATGCTGGTTGCAGGGATTGGAAAACGCCCCCGAAATTGTTAAGTTGTGCTGTAATTCCATCGTCGAAAAGCTTGGCGATGTTCGCAAGGTCTGCTTTTTAGATAAAAGCAATTATAAAAATTACGTCGCCTTGCCCGATTTTGTAGAAAAAAAATACAGCGACGGGATCATAAGCGACGCGCAGTTCACCGATTTGCTTCGGCTTGCATTGTTGACGGAGTACGGCGGAACGTGGATGGATGCAACTATTATGTGCACGGATAAATTGCCTGACTATATGCTTGACAGCGAATTGTTTTTGCCGTGCACTTCGATGTGGGAAACATATCAGCTGGCATTCAGGGTCGAAAATTATTTTATCACCGCATACAGCAACGATAAAATTTTATCCTTAGCTTTACAACTGGCATACAAATATTGGAACGATTACAACTTTTCCGCAGAGTATCTGCTTATTTATTCGTTTATCGAAATTGCCATAGAGCTCTACGGCGACGAGTGGGAGAAGGTGCACCCGTTCCCGCGTGCCGATATCAATCTTCTGCAGGAGTGGTTCGAAAGAAAATACGACAAGCAGATTTTTGATGAAATAATCGCTCGTTCTCCCATTCACAAACTTACTTATAAAGTAAGCGATGAGTGTTTAAAAGACGAAGATAATTTTTATAACCACATAATCCGCAGCCACAGGGAATAAAAGGTCAATGGATAAATTTAAAAGCCTTTTGAATGTGCTCGTATCGGTCGCATTCAAACTTATGCTTCTTGTCGGGGCGATCCTCGTAAAAAGGTTTATAATTCAATATATCGGCAACGAGGTAAACGGACTGAACGCCCTTTACGGCAGCATAATAGGCTTTTTGGGCGTTGCCGAACTCGGCGTGGGCAGTGCAATAACCTTCTGCATGTATCGTCCCATAGTCAACGGCGAAACGCAAAAGGTGGCCGCGCTATACCGTCTGTTTACAAAGCTCTACTATATTGTCGGCGGAATAATTCTGGCGGGCGGCATAATTGTTATGTTCTTTTTGCCGTATCTCGTCGCCGACTATGAAAGCATAAATCAAAATTTATACTTAACGTTTGCATTGATGCTTGTTTCGGTGGTCATAAGCTATCTTTTCAGCTCAAAAACCTCGCTCATCAATGCTTATAAAAATAACTATATAACTACAATTATATCCTCGTCGGGCCTCGTTTTGCAGTACGTTTTGCAAATCGTGGTGCTCGTTTGCACGCGCTCGTTCGTATGGTTTCTCGCCTGCCGCATAGTTGCGGCAATAGCGCAGTGGGCGGCAACCGAAATCGTAGTGCGCGTAAAATACCGCAATGTAATCGCCGTCAAAAGCACAATCGACGACGAAACAAAAAAGAGCGTCACCAAAAACATAAAGGCGATGTTCATGCACAAAATAGGCGGCGTACTCGTAAACACGGCCGACAGCGTTATAATTTCCGCTTTCATCGGTGCCGTAATTTTGGGTATATATTCAAACTATACCACAATAATGACGGCCATGACCGATACGATAGTGCTGTTTTTTACGCCGCTCACATCCGTTATCGGTCACATGTGCGTCAGACAGGACGAGACGGAAATCAGGCGGTATTTCAACTTTTTCCATACCCTCAATTTTATAATAGGCGTCATATTTTTTCTCGGTTACTATGCCGTCATCGACGATCTTATAACCATCTGCTTCGGCTCCGGCGACGGGGATCTTATAATGTCCAAATCGGTGTCGTTCATAATAACTCTTAACTATTTTATACAGTTTATGCGTCAGGCCACGATGCTCTTCCGCGACGCGACGGGTACGTTTTATAACGACAGGTGGAAACCGCTGTTCGAAGGGTTGACAAACGTAGTGCTCTCTATCGCATTCGTATATCTGTTTTCGTATGCCTTCGGCGAGTCGTTTGCGGTGGTGGGCGTTATTACGGCGACAATCATAACAAATATACTAATCTGCCACATCGTCGAACCGCACGTGCTGTATAAATACGCTTTGCATATTTCGGCAGGGAAATATTATTTAAAGAACTATCTGTATATCGCTCTGTTTGCGGCGGTGCTTATCGCGTTGAATTTCTGTATGGTGGATATAGATAACGTATGGATAGAACTTGCGGCAAACGCATGCATATCGATTGCCGTATCGCTGGCGGTAATAGTCGCGGCTATCGTTTGCGACAGGGATTTCAGGCACTATGTCTGTGCGTTTATCAAAAAAATCAAATCAAAACTTGCATATTGAGCAAAATTAAAAGGCTCAATGTCAAATGTTGGGGTATAGCAAATCAAAGAAATCCGAAAATAAATTTAATTTGTTTGCGGCGGCGT
>CALVWU010000020.1 GCA_944367955.1 uncultured Clostridia bacterium | reverse complement strand
GTGCCTTGCAGGGCGTTAAAGTCATGTGGACGTGGTGTTAGTGTTAGGACGAGCTCTTCTTTTCCCAGCTCATGCTGTTGCCCTTAGGGGGCTGATATGCGGGGTCGGGGGTTGCAACTTTAATAAATGTTGCGCGGTCGGAAAGATCGCCCGATTTTACCACGACTTCGTTTTTGGCTTCGAGTGCTATTTTGCACTTGTAAACCTTGCCGCCCTTCTTGGGTTTGGGTTTAGCAACAAGTTTGCCGTTGTTGTAAACTTCTACGTTGCCGAGGTTGGAATATATCGTTATATCCGTCTTTTCGCCTGTGCGGTTTACATATCTCTTGCCGCATAGGTGCAATACGGGCTGATCGCTCCAATATACCTTATAGGCATAGAAGGCGTCTTTTTTGGTCTTTCTGTCAAACGTTACAAGGCCCTTGTGGTTCATGCCGGGGTCGCCGCCCTGGTTCCTGCCGTCCGAAGCAAAGTCGTACATGTTCCAAACGTAGGTGCACCACAGCGAAGGGTTGCGGGCAAAGAATTCAAGCAGATATTCGTGATAGATGGCCTGGTATTCTTCGGAGTTGTCAAACCTCTTGGGTTTTACGGGGTGAACGCCGGGCATGCCCTCTGCGCCGTATTCCGAATAGCCTATCGCGCGGTTGGGGTAGAGCAGCTTAAAGAATTTAAGCCAGACGTCGTTTAAGAACAGACCGGGCACATACCAGCCGAGGTAAAGGTTCCATGCAACCACGTCGGTTATGTGCGCCGACTTGTTGGGAGGGGAGCACATTGCAAAGCATGCAAGGGTGGTAAGGCGGGTGGGGTCAAGCTTGTGGCACAGGTCGTTCAGCTTGTGGTGCATTTCAAGCATGTCCTTTTTGTCCGTCTTCATCATGGTTATTTCGTTAGAAACGCCCCAGAACATTATGCAGGGATGGTTGTACTGCTGCAAAATAAGTTCGGTCATCTGCGAAACGGCGTTTTCGTCCGCTCCGTTCATGTGGCGGGAGATGTAGGGTATTTCGGCCCAAACCACAAGGCCGTATTTGTCGCACAGGTCATAGAAATAGTCGTCATGCTGATAGTGTGCGAGGCGGATGGTGTTCGCGCCTATCTCGCGGATGATCTCCATGTCCTCCTCGTGGTCGGCTTTGGATATGGCGTTGCCCTTGTGGGGTCTGTCCTGGTGGCGCGAAACGCCGCGCAGGGGATAGGACTTGCCGTTAAGGAAGAAGCCCTTTTTGGGATCGACTTTGAATGTGCGGAAGCCGATGTTGGCCTCGGCCGTGTCGCAGACCTCGCCGTTAACGGTAAGCGTGGCCGTAACTTTATAAAGATAGGGATCTTTTATGCCGTTCCAAAGATGAACGTTTTCAATCGTTATGTCTTCGCCCGCGCTTTCGCCGACGAGTTTGCCGTTGGCGTCGTAAACTTCAAGCTTTACTTCGCCCTCGCCCACAACCGTGTAGTCGGCGTGGATGCTGCCGTTTGCGCCGTTCACCTTGGGCGTAACCTTTAATGGATTGGCTCCGTGTTCGCCCAAATCGAACCTGTTCGCGGGGGCGACGATAAGGTTTACGTCGCGGTATATGCCGCCGTAAAAGGTAAAGTCTGCGCGCTGGGGATATACTCTTTCGTTGGCAACGTTATCGGCGCATACGCAAAGGGTGTTGCGCTCTTTAACAACGTCGGTGGCGTCTGCGCGGAAGGCCGAATAGCCGCCGTCGTGCTCGGCAATCTTAACGCCGTTCAGCCAGATCTCGGCCGAAGAGTTTACCGCCTTGAATTCGATGTACAGTCTTTCGCCATCTTTAAGTTCGGGGCGGGCGAAGTTTTTAACGTACCAGCAGCGGGCGCGCACATAATCGTCGCCGCCGTCCTGACCGTCGTCGCCGTTCCATGTGTGGGGAAGATTTACCATCTCGCCCACTGACATCGGCGCGTTTTCTGCCCCGACGTCATCTTTGATGAATTTCCAGTCGCTATTGATGTTTATCAATTTGCTCATGTCAATTTCTCCCTATTTATTTTAGTTTGTAACATTATTTTAGCACAATTATTCCATTATTTCAATTGCAATTCTTTTTGTTTTGCATTGCAATTGATATTATTTTTTATTTTAGCATAAATTTTGCAATAAAAATACATAATAATTGCAATTGACAATAAAGCCGCGGGGGATTATAATATGGGCGAATAAAAGGTTGCCGCGCCGAATGCGCGCCGTCGCCCGCATGCAGGGCCGTCGGATGGGGCATATTGCGGGGGCAATCTTAAATAATTATGGGGGATAAATAAAATGAGCAACCACGTTATCGAAGAAGCGCACCGCTGTCTGCAATGCAAAAATCCTCGCTGCAGCGAGGGCTGTCCCGTGCATACGCCCATACGCGACGCCATAAAGCTGCTGCGCGAAGGCAATCTGCGCACCGCCGGCGAAATGCTTTACGCAAACAACCCTCTTTCGCTTGTTTGCAGCTATGTATGCCCGCACGAATTGCAGTGCGAAGGCCATTGCGTGCTGGGCATAAAGGGCATGGCGGTGCAGATAAGCGAGATAGAAAAGTATATTTCGGATTACTATCTGAACGTATACGAACCGCCCAGACCCGAAAAGATCGAGGGCGACGTCGCCATCATAGGTTCAGGGCCCGCGGGCATAACCATCGCCATAATTCTTGCCCGCCGCGGCTACCGCGTCACCATATTCGAGGGCAAAGAGCACATCGGCGGCGTTCTCCGCTACGGCATACCCGATTTCCGTCTGCCCAAGAGCATATTGGAGCGGTTCCGCAGTCTTTTGGAGCGCGGCGGCGTTATAATCCGCCCCAACACCACCATAGGCACCAACATAACGGTGGACGATCTGCAGCGCGACGGATACGGCGCGATATTCATCGGCACGGGCGTTTGGAAGCCCCATGCCATGGGCATTAAGGGCGAAAGCCTGGGCAACGTGCACTATGCAATCGACTATCTGCGCAATCCCGACGTATACAACCTGGGCGAAAGCGTCGCCGTGATAGGCGCGGGCAATACCGCCATGGACGCCGCCCGCACCGCCATCCGCCACGGCAGCTTAAACGTCACCGTCGTTTACCAGCGCGGCGAAGACCGCATGCCCGCCCGCAAGGAGGAGTATGAGTATGCCAAGCTCGACGGCGCGTCCTTCTCGTTCAATTCCGCCACGCTGGAATTCACCCGCGAAGGCGTGGTGGTGGCCGACTCCGTTCAAAACGAGGACGGTTCGGTGAGCGCGCAGCCCGGCACCGAAAGACTTATAAAGGCCGACAGCGTAATAATCGCGGTCGGGCAGGGGCCCCGCGCGGTAATTGTTTCGTCCACGGGCGGCATCGACGTCACGCGCAGGGGGCTTGTGGCCGTGGACGACTGCGGCAGAACCACCCGTCCAGGCGTTTTCGCTTCGGGCGACGTAGTTACGGGCGCAAAGACGGTGGTGGAGGCCGTGCGCGTATCCCGCCGCGTGGCCGAGGCCATGGATGAATACGTTAAAAGCGTCAAAAGCGGTTCTCCCGCATGGCCGGTAGAAGAGTCTTCGAATAAACAATAACCGCGTTCGATGCGGCATATTGCCGCGCCGACGCGCAAATTTGATAAAAATAAAGACGTGCCGCCCGTTAAGACGGGCGGCACGCGGCATATAGCGTATTCGTTAGGGTAAAAAGGTGTTTGCCGCGGCATATGCGCGGCCGTATTCAGCTTTTGCTCTTCTGCGGGGGAAAGCCGATTATCTTTAAATAGTTGCGGTAAAAGGTGGAGTATTCGTTATACCCGAACTGCCTTGCAACGTCGGCGATGCTCATGTCGGTTTCGGTTATCATCCTGTGCGCGGCAATTATTTTTTTTGTCTTGATGTAGTTCATCACGGGCGTCTTCATCTCTTTTGAAAATTCGCTCGATATGTACGACTTTGAAAAATGCAGCTCGTTGCATATGTCTTCAAGCGTTATCTGCCTGTGGGTGTTGGCGTCGATGTACTTTATTATCGCCGCTATCATTTCGTTGGTAACTATGTCGCGCTGGGGCTGGTCGTTGTCGGTGTGGTATACCTGAATGAGTATGCGCATCAGCACGGCCATCATAAGTATATATCTTTCCTCGTCGCAATACTCGTCGTATATCCTGTCAAGTTCGGCGAAATGCTTGTCCAGCCCGGAAATCCTGCCGCAGAACGCCTTGCATTTTTTAATGCGCTCCATTATAAAGGGATGCAATGACTTCGACGAGAATTTAAGCACGAATCTTTCGTAGTGCATGGCCGGGTTTACCGTGCCGAAGTGCAGCGCGCCGGGGGGGATGAGCAGCGTGTCGCCGGGCCCTAAGCGTTTGGTTTGCGAATCTATCGTATAATGTATGTCGCCGCGCACCACATACAGCAGTTCGTAGTGGTCGTGCATGTGTTTTGTAAAGTCGTCGGAAGGCAAAGTATGCTCGTCGTACTTGTGCGCAAAATCCATATTTTCGTATACAAAGTTGAACATACTAATATTTTACTACATTTCCATAAGAATTGCAATACATTTGTGGAAAAACTGCAATTGAAAATTTCTTTCATTTGCTGTATAATTAATACAAGCAGTGCGTCCCGCAGGGTTTTCCTAAGGGGCTAAACCAAGCCTGCTTCGCGCGTCTTTTTCTGCGCGTGTACTCATTTGGGAGAAAGGATGAGCACTTCACAGAAAGAAAAGAAAAGCCTTTTTGACAATCCTTTGCTGTCCACAAAGGTCAAATCGGCAAACGTAAAAACGCCCGAACTGCTCTTCGGCTATCTGATCGGCCCGTTCGGCGCGCTCCTGGCAAGCGGTATATTTACCAGCTTCCTCAACAGGTACTGGACAGACGTTCTGTTCGCCAACTACCGTGTTGAAACCATTGTAGACGGTGAAACCGTGCTGCAACTGCCGGCGGATTCGCCAATCAGCATATTCCTGTCGCTGCTGCCGCTTATTTCAACTATATTGATAGTGGCGGGCAACCTGGTAGTGGGCCAGCTTATCGAACGCACAAAAACCAAGGCCGGCAAAGCCCGTCCATGGCTGTTGCTTTCGTCGGTGCTGCTTGCAGTCGCCTGCATAGTACTGTTCATCGCGCCCATGGGCAACGGTACGGATACTCCCGTGCTCACCATGATCCTCACGGCGATCGCTTACAACATCTACTATTCGGTCGCATACCCCATGTACAACACGGCCAACAGCACCCTCGTGCCCGTTTCGACGCGCAACAGCTCGCAGCGCGGTCTGCTCGCTTCGTTCGAAAACTTTGCGCACCTCGGCGTTATGGGTGCGGGCGGCATGATCTTCCCCACCATAGTTTCGCTCTTCCTCGGCGGTTGGGATGCTCCCAATGCCGCCGCATGGACGGTAACGTTCGTGGTGATAGGTATCGTAACCTTCCTGTTCGTAGTTCTTCAGTACTACTTCACCCGTGAAAGAGTTACCGAAGAGAGCTTTAAGGCCGATTCCGACATCGCCAACGCCGTGGGCGAAGAAAAGAAGTCCATCTCCCTCGGCAAACAGTTCAAGGCGGTCGGCTCCGACGCGTTCTGGTGGATAGTTATCATATTCTATCTCATATTCCAGTTCTCCGGCTCGCTTAAAAACATGTCCTGCACATACTTCTGCGACAGATTCGACGGAACCATGTTTGCAGATTTCTCCATGACGATAATCAACGTGCTCGGCGCGGTTCCCATGGCTATAGCTATGGCGTTCATCTGGCCCCTGTCGCGTAAATACGGCAAGCGCATCGTTGTTATGGTCGGCCTGCTCATAGGCGCGGTAGGCGGTCTGCTTGCAGGTATATGGAGCGATAACTTCTATGTGGTCTGTCTCGGCGTAGCGTTAAAGAGCTTCGGCTCCTCGCCCGCATGTTACATGATCCTTGCAATGCTCTCCGACGTGCTCGACCACATCGAAGCCAAAACAGGTTACCGCTGCGACGGTCTTACGATGAGTATTTACAGCTCGATAATGGCTGCAACCGGCCCTCTTTCGACGGGCGTGTTCAATGCAATGACCGGCAACGGCACCAACACCATGATGGTAACGGTAAGCTATATCTGGATAGAAACCGCAGTATACTGCGCATGCGCGCTGCTCATGGTATTCTTTGTTGTAGAAAAATATCTTAAATCCGACCGCGAGGCCATACTCGAACGTCAGAAGGCCGAAGCTCTTGCCGCAGGCATAGAGTGGATAGATCCCGACGAACGTCTGCGCATACAGGAAGAAGAGGCCGAAAGAGAATCGGAAGAAATGCGCAAGGCCGAACTTAAAGCCATGTGCGAAAAGAAGGGCCTCAACTATGAAGAAGAAGAGGCAAAGTATCAGGCCGCAAAAGCAGAAAAGGCCCGCATAAAGGCCGAAAAAGAGGCTGCAAAAAAGGCCAAGAAGGAGAATAAGAATAAATGAAGATGACCTTTCGCTGGTACGGTCCCGCCGACAGCATTCCTTTAAGTTACATCAAGCAGATCCCCAACATGTCGGGCGTCGTAACGGCAGTTTACGATACTCCGGTAGGCGAAGTGTGGGAGCCGGAAAAGATAAATAAATTAAAGGCTCTCTGCGACGAAGCCGGGCTTGAAATGGAAGTTATCGAATCCGTCCCCGTTCACGAGGACATCAAACTCGGTAAGCCCACAAGGGACAAGTACATAGCGAACTATGCCCAAAACATTTTAAATTTGGGCAAGGCAGGCGTCAAGTGCATCTGCTATAACTTTATGCCCGTGTTCGACTGGCTGCGCACAAATCTGCATACGGTCGCACCCGACGGCAGCAATGCCCTTTCGTATTGCCACAAGCAGCTTTTGGAACTTGACCCCCACGATCTTCACCTTCCCGGCTGGGACGAAAGTTATACTCCCGCACAGCTCAACGACCTGTTAAACGAGTACTCTTCGATAAGCCACGAACAGCTGTTCGAAAATCTGGTTTATTTCTTAAACGGCATCATGCCCGCCTGCGACGAGGCCGGCATCAACATGGCCATCCATCCCGACGATCCCCCCTGGGATATGTTCGGTCTGCCCCGCATAATCACCAAGGCCGAAAGCTACGACAAGCTGTTTGCGGCCGTGCCCAACAAGCACAACGGCTTAACGCTGTGCACGGGCAGCCTGGGCGCGGGCAGGTGGAACAATCTGCCCTCCATGGCCGAAAAGTATGCAAACCGCATATTCTTTGCGCATATCCGCCAGTTGAAGTATAACGGCGAAGTCGATTTCTGCGAGGCCGGGCACCTCACCTCGGCGGGCGATCTCGATATATACGCAATAGTAAAATCGCTTGTAAAGGCGGGGTTCGACGGCTATGTCCGCCCCGACCACGGCAGAAATATCTGGGGCGAGGACGGCAAGCCCGGCTACGGGCTTTACGACAGGGCCCTCGGCGCGGCATATCTGAACGGCCTGTTCGAAGCTATCGAAAAGGATCTTAAAAAATAATTTGCAATACTGTCCCGCGCCGTCGTGGTTTTGCCCGCGGCGCGGAAGAGCAAATACATTTGATGTTTTATCAGGAGATATTATGGAATTACCTATCAAAGTAGACGATTTAAAAGGCAAAGTGGCGGTTGTAACCGGCGCGGGCGGCGTATTGTGCTCGCTCATGGCAAAAGCTCTTGCCGTGGCAGGCGCAAAGGTTGCCCTGCTCGACAGAAACGAAGCCGCTGCTCAAAAGTATGCCGACGAAATAGTTGCCGAAGGCGGCGTTGCAAAGGGATATGAAGCCAACGTGCTCGTAAAAGACAGCCTTGCGGCCTGCCATGCCAGAGTGCTTAAAGACTTCGGCAAGTGCGACATTTTGATCAACGGCGCGGGCGGCAACAACCCCATGGCCACCACCGACAAGGAATATTTTGAACCGGGCGACATCGACGCCGACACCAAATCGTTCTTCGACCTCACCCAGGACGGCGTGTCCTTTGTGTTCAACCTCAACTTCCTCGGCACTCTTCTGCCCACGCAGGAATTCGCCAAGGACATGGTTGACAGAAAGGGTTGTAGCATATTGAATATTTCTTCGATGAATGCCTTTACGCCGCTTACAAAGATTCCCGCATATTCGGGAGCCAAAGCTGCAATTTCCAACTTTACCCAGTGGCTTGCCGTACATTTTTCAAAGGTCGGCATAAGGGTAAACGCCATTGCGCCCGGCTTCTTCTCTACAAAGCAGAACGCCGCGCTGCTGTGGAATGCCGACGGTACGCCCACGCCCCGCACGGGCAAGATTCTCGCCGCAACCCCCATGGGCAAATTCGGCGAGACCGAAGACCTCATCGGTTCGGTGCTGTTCCTGCTTTCGGATAAGGCCGCAGGCTTCATCACCGGCGTGGTTCTGCCCATCGACGGCGGCTTCTCGGCTTACAGCGGAGTTTAATTTTTAAGGTATACAAGTTTCCGCCCTTACGGCGGCAAAAAAGCGCGGCTTTGTAACATGTGCCGCGCGGGATAATGGAAGCATAGCAAAAAACATTAACTTGCTAATGTCATCAAGAACATACTCATTGATGTTTTTTCATCTATTTCTCCATATCAAGGTAAAGCGGACCCGGTAAAGAGTCCGCTTTATCTTTTGCAATATTCGCAAGTTTGGTTCTATAATAAATGTTGGGGTGAGAGAAGTCGCTTCAACATTGCGCTTTATTGTAAGCGGTGCGCACTTGTTTTTGGCTGTTATTTATCGCGTTATGGCCTAGCGATATAATAAATAGATGAATGTCCGCGGCTATTTGTATGCTGTTGTGCGGTTCGATAGGACATATGCCGCATTCAATGCGCAGCGCGCTTCTATGCGGACTGCATAAATAAAATGCGCAAAGTAGGCGCAGAGGTCACGCCTCGTCTGCCAATTTGCTTAATTCGGCCGCATTTCCGCCGCAGAGGACATTAAGATTTTTTGTTATCTTTTCGGCGGGCCAGTCCCACCATCTCAGTTTAAGCAAAAGTTCTATCGTTTCGTCGTCGAATCGTTTGCGGATTGTTTTTGCGGGGTTTCCGCCGACTATATGATAGGGCAAAACATCCTTTGCGACTACCGAGTTCGCGCCTATTATCGCTCCGTCGCCCACATGTACGCCGGGCAAGAATGTCACGTTTTGGCCTATCCAAACATCGTTGCCTATCACGGTGTCGCCCTTTAATGGTAGATCGTCGATGCGCGGGGCGCAGCTCTCCCAGCCGCCGCCCATTATGTTAAAGGGATAGGTGGTTATGCCGTTCATTCGGTGGTTCGCGCCGTTCATAATAAATTCCACGCCCTTGCCTATGGCGCAGAATTTGCCTATGATAAGCTTATCGCCTATAAATTCATAGTGGTGGGTGACGTGCTTTTCAAATTGTTCCGCGCCCTCGTCATCGTCGTAATATGTGTAGTCGCCCGCTACTATGTCGGGACGTGTGACAACGTTTTTTATAAAGCATACTCTTTTCAAATTTTCGTTGGGAAAAATTTTATTGGGATCGGGGCCGTTCATATTATATCTCCGTATTTATGTTTTTGCATAGATATTATATTATAAATATCCGCCTGCCGCAAGGCACTGCATGTCTTGCGGCAGGCATGGCTTAAACTTTAACGCGGCAAGGCTTCCGCCGCAAATTCTGCAATAGGGCGATAAACGTTTACCGTTTTATTTAACATGTGCTTTTGCGCGTTGAGAGGTGTTTTGAATCAATAATTAAAGTTCGGCAAGTCGTTTTAACAAATCGCAAATCTCTTGCGCGCCATCCGCGGCGATGAGGGCATAGCCGTAAGTTCCGCCGTGTTTCAGCTTCGGCTTTATCGTTCCTGTCGAGTTTTTTATAAGACTGCGATGTAATTTTACGTCTTTTATCAGGGAAATATCCAGCGACATGTTTGACGCGTTCCCGTAAAAGTAATAAATTTTATCGGGCGTGATTATGTATCTGCGCTCTTTTTCTTTTATCAAGCAGCACGGCGAATATATCAAAACGAACAGCGAGGGCGCGAAAAATATGACGGAGGACAACGCCCAATGCAAATTTGCCGAAAATATTAAAATGATCCCCGTTGCAGACCATAACGCGGCAAACAGCAGCACACATTTCATGTAATGCCATACATACAGCGGCTTTACCGCTGTCGTATCCGCTAAAATCTCTTCCTGAATATCTTCGGGATTTATCTGCGTTAAAAATTCGCAGGCATATTCCGTTATATCGCCGTCTTCCCACAGGCCCTTTTCTCTCTTGCCGTTTAAATATGTTATATAACCGTTCGGCCTTTTTTCTATGGTAAGAGTATCGTTTTTATGCCGCGCGATCAATTTATCGCCTTCTATAAACACATTTTCCGATATGGTTTTTAAATCGCAATAGAAATCGTACAGATCGTCATACGTTTTTATTTTGGCGGAGTTTGTGTTTTTGCCGGGCTCTATGCTCCATTTAATGCCGCCGCACACAATATACGGCTCTTTTGAACATGGAAGCAGGTCAACCGTTCCGCCAACCCTGCCCGGATCGAAGCAGTCTACTTTCCATATAAATCCGTCCGCGGTTTTTTCAAGGGTAGAATCGTAAATAATGCCTATGCGGTCGATAAGTTCGCTTGCCGTAACTCTTTCAAATTTTAATGTTATAGTGCAGTTCCACGTTGTATCGAACTCTATTTCGGTATCCGCGTTTTCCGCCGTTATCCTCATCGGAATGGAATCGTGAAAATCAAGTGCTACGTCCATAAGACTGCGTATATCTCTTTCGTCCTCTATTTCAAACCACTCGGCAAGGGTTATTTCTTCGGCATATTTTTTAAATTGCGGAAAATCCTCGATGTCCGCCGTTTTTCCGAACCGTACGGCTTTTTGCAGGGCGTCATCCTCAAGCACATCGGCGTAGCCCTCCCAACCGCGCGCTTTGCAGTCGAAGTTCCCCGAATCCACAATAAAAACTCTGCGTTCAGGCTTCCACATTTTAACGCGCCTTATGCGGGTGCGTTCTTGGTTAAATACAAGCACTTCGGTGCGCCAACCCGCCTTTTTTATTGCCAAGACGGGCGAGGCGTATTTTGTGCCGTTTTCATAGATGATGGCTTTCATTATTTCCTATGATTACTATTTTGCATTTTTCGGGGTTGGCTGCGCGGTATGTAACGGCAACCGAATCGCCGGGGAGAGGGGAGGCGGCCAAAAAGCCTGAAAATTTTTTCAGAATATACGTTTTTCCGTCCGCTTCAAATTTAAAAGTCACAGCATAAGGAAACAGCGCGCCTCCTTTTTCTGTGGGCAGCGACGGGCGTCTGTTGATGTGTATGCACCATATCCGCTTTGCCGAAATCACGGTGCCTGTAACTGTTTGCATGTTTGAATTGTTTTGCATGGTTAATGTCGATCGCCGATTCGGTTCCGCGACGACGCGGAATTTTGCGGCCGCGGTTCGCAAATTTGATTTTTATCCGCAACAATGGCGGCAATAAGCTTATCTTGTCATGTAAAGCAGGGGGTAGGGGTTGCCCTGCTCGTCGGCGGTAGTCCGTTTTACGATAGTAAACCCCATATGTTTGTAAAAGGCTATCGCCTGAGGATTTTGTTCGTTTACCGTAAGTTCGTTCACGGCATACGCGTCTGCGGCGTATTGCAGCAATTTTTTGCCTATGCCCCTGCCGCGCTCTTCGGCGGCCACAAACAGCATTTCAAGCTTGCGGCCGCTTACGCCCGCAAAGGCGACGGGCATGCCCGCTTCGTTTTCGGCGATAAGCAGATTGGGTATTTCGCGCAAGGCCTGCGGCACATACCGCTTTATGTTTTCGATCTCTTGTTCGCTTAAAAACAAGTGCGTCGCCCTCACCGAACTTTCCCAAACGCGAAGCAATTCTTCAATAAGGCTATCCGCTCTGTCCTCTATGTGCTTATATCTGATCATTTCATCTCCGCCGCGGCAAAACGTGCCGCCCGCAATCTTTCATTTATGCTTCTTTTTTTATGGGCGCGTATCTTCTAATTTTTATTTGAGTCGGCCGCGTTTTAGGCACACGAGGGTTTCGACGTGCTTGGTCTGGGGAAACATATCGAAGGGGGTGACGGATACGATGTTGTAAAAATCGGGCATTCGTTCGGGCATATATGCGGGGTTTTTAATAATTTTGCCGTCGTCTTCGACGAGCGAGCCGCACAAAAGCCCCAAATCTCTTGCAAGGGTGGCGGGGTTGCACGAAACGAGCACAACTTTTTTCGCGCCGCTCTTTAAAATCTCGCGCACCACGCTGCGTTCCATGCCCTTTCGGGGCGGGTCGCACACGATAACGCGTTCGCAGCCCGAGGTGGCGGCCAAAACTTCGTCTATTCTGTCCTCTACGGCACCGCACAGGTTGTGCATCCTGTCAGAAAGTCCGTTCTTTTTTGCAAGCTCGTTTGCGCACTCCACGGCTTCGGGCACTATCTCTATGCCGTAAGCCGCCCGGCAGCCCTTGGCAAGCATGGCCGTAAGCATGCCGCCGCCGCTGTATAAATCTATCGCCGCGGCTTTGGGCGAACACGCCTCGCGCTTTACGGCCTCGTACAAAATCGTGCGCACACCGTCGTTTACCTGCAAAAAAGTGTTGGCGCCCGCCGAAAATCTTATGCCGCAGTCCTCGCTTTCAAAAGTGCCTTTGCCGCGGCATATGTGCCACTCTTTGCCCAAAATTGCATTGCCTTCGCCGGCGTTTACGTTCAAAAGCAGGGTGTAGGAGGGGAACAGCCCGTCAAGTTTTTCGGCGAATTTTTCAAGCTTGATCGTGCGCGCCGAAACCACCGTTATAATAAGGTTTTCGCCCACCTTTCGGGCGACGATGTGTCTTACCGCGCCGCGCCTTGTCTTTTCGTCGTAACCCGCTATGTGTTCGTCGTTCATAAAGGACAGTAGCGCGACTATAAGCCGTTCGCACCATTCCTGTTGAAGGGCGCAGTTTGTTACGGGCACTATGCGGTGGGAGCGCGGGGCGTATACGCCCACAACGTTTTCGCCCCTTTCGTTTATTCCTACGGGCAGGGCAAGCTTGTTGCGGTAGCCGTATTGCATTTCGCCGTGCTCGGTTTCGTTTACGTTTGCCTCTATCCCGCCCAGCTTTTTAAGGCAGTTTTTAACAAGGTCGCGCTTGAATTCAAGCTGGCGTGAATATTCCATGTGCTGCAACTGGCAGCCGCCGCACCTGCCGTATACGGGGCATACCGGCTCCGTGCGGGAGGGGGAGGGAGAGACGAGGTTTATCAACTTGCCGTATACAACGCCGCCCTTAACTTTAAGGGCGGCAAAGTCAACCTCTTCGCCGGGTATGCAGCCCGGCACAAAGGCGGTAAAGCGCGCGCCTTCGCTTATTAAATTAACGACGCCCTCGCCCTCGCTGCCAAGCGAAGCGACGACGCCGCGATAGATGCCGTTCTTTTCAATTGTCATTTTTTTATCCTGTGTACAAATTCGTTTACCAGCATCTGGCATTTGAACATGGCGTAGTCGTACAAAAAGAATATCGCCGAACCGCCTATGAATATAAACAGCAGAATATAGTCGTTTATCGCCTGATATACGGGCAGGGAGGGGTCGCCTATCGACGAGCCGAACACAAGCACATACATCACCCACAACGAAAAATCGAACCACAGGGCCTTTATTATGTAGGCTATCCATTTGTTTATTTTAAAGCGCAGTTGCAGCGCGTTTGCAAGGGGATGCAGGCCGAAAAACATCACAAACGGAACAAGCAGCCATACTTCGCCCATCGCACCCTGCAACACGGCAAGTATGCATGTGCCGATATATGCCAGCGCGTCGCCCGCGTAAAACTGCTTTGAAAGGGGGATCATCAGGCTTATCTGCGCAAGGATGTATCCCGAAGCGAGGAACAGAAAGTGGTTCAGTGTGCCCATAAGCAAAAATATCACGGCCAGCGCGCAGGATATTGCCGAAAGAGCTATTTCAAATGACTTCGAGTCGCGCTTTTTAGACATTTCAGTTGCAGCAGGCGTTGCACAGGCAGTTAATGCACATGTTTATATAGCAGCAGGTAAGGCAGTCCGTGCAGAAGTTGCCGCCCATCTGGTTATCCTGCGAGGTATACATATCCTGGCCGCGGTACGCGCTCTGGTTCGCGCCCTCGGAGGCGTGGTTCGAAGCGTCGTAGGCCATTTTATCGTTTAGCTTTTGGTATGCGTCTTTATATTTTTGATTGCCCGCTTCGAGGTGCATGGCGATTTCAAGCTGCTTTTTGCTTTCGTTCACCCAGTTTTTGCGGTAGAACACCACGCTTTGCAGGTAGTGCCAGTGGGCCGGCCGCTCGTTGAACGCGTCGAGGGCGCGCTGGGCCTCGTCGATGTTGCCGTCCTTTATAAGCTGTTCAACTTTTTCATAGGCTTCGCCGCCGCCGTTTTCTTCGGAACTCTCGGCCTCGGCAAGTTCGGCCAGCAATTCGTTTTTAGCCGCCTCTATCTTATTCAGCATGCGCGCGGCGTTGTTGCCCGCTTCGCCGTCTAAAAATCTGTCTTCAAGATATTTTGCGCGAAGGGCGGAGTAGGCCTCCTCTATCTGTTCGCGGGTGGCGTCTTCGCCCAGTCCCAAAATTTCAAGGTTGCGTTTGTTCATTGCTTAAAGTTGCCTCCGTTGTCGGTTAAAGGTTTAATCTCTTCGGCGCATCTGCCCGTGCCGCACCTGCCGTATACCAGCGAGCGCGTTTTGGCGGGTATGCCCAAAAGGATGATGTTGTCGGTAAGGTCGTGGTTGAAATAAAATTTTATCGCCGCAAGGTGTATGCGCATGTCGGCGAACAGCTGGTTGAAAATAAAGTTAATCTCCTCGGCGTTCGCTTCCGCGGCCGCGGCCTTGGTCGGCTTTTTAAAGGCATTGTAAAGCACGTTGTAACGACCCTTTTTTACGTCTTTGTCATAGTCGTCGAGGGCGTCGGCAAGGTATATCCACTTGCCTATCGCATAAAACAGGCCGTCGGTGTGCTCGGTTGCATAGCCGCCCAAAATATAGGCCGAAAGCTTTTGCAACATGGCGGCCGTCGGCTCGCAGGCGCGGTCGATTACGTCGCAGCCCTCCCGCTCGATGCGGCTCTGCTCTTCAAGCTGCGCGGCAATTATCTCTGCGGCGGCGGGGTGGGCCTTTACCGCCTTTTTATAGCCGCGTTTATACAAAAACGCAAACAGCCCCTTCTTGTCGCCGTCGGCGCGGTCGTCCAACAGTTTATAATATGCCAGCGCGGTATTTATGCAGCCCAGCAGAACGGAAGTTTCATCGGGCAGGGCCATAAATCTCCGCTTAAAGGGGTGCAGGGCGCAGCGGCGTTTTTTAACCTGCACGTCGGCGTTTTTTATGTTGTGCACAAGGGCCGACATAAACGCCATGTCGTATGTCAGGGCGGTGCGGGCAAGCTGTCCGCCGCCCTCTTTTATCGATTTGCACATGCCGCAGTACAGTGCCTTATACAGCATGTCGTCCTTTACGAACATGTGCGGCCTTTCGGGGTGAATATATCCGAACATAATTATTATTTGCGTTATATATTGGGGTTAAAACCTGTAAAAGCCTATTTTTTTGTAAACTTTTGCCAGCGTTTTGTTTGCCCGCGCCGCGGCGCGTTCGGCACCTGTTTTTAACACGTCGTCAAGGTATTGCTTGTCGGCAAGCAGGCGGGCCTGCTCGGTTTGAATGGGTATAAGTTTGTCGGCCACGGCCTCGCCCACGGCAAGCTTGAATTGCCCGTATCCGCAGCCCGAAAACTCGTTTTCGCACTCTTCTACGCTCTTGCCCGTGAATACGGAATATATCGAAAGCAGATTGCTTACGCCGGGTTTGGCGGCGGGGTCGTACTTTATTTCTGCGCCGCTGTCGGTTACGGCGCGCTTAAACTTTTTGATTATGGCGTCGCGGTCGTCGTTTACAAACACGACGCCGTTGGGGTTCTCGCTCGATTTGCTCATCTTTTTTAAAGGATCCAAAAGGTCGTTTATCTTTGCCCCAACTTTAACGTACAGACCTTCTGGCAGGGTAAAGGTGGGGGAATATGCGTTGTTGAACCGCGCCGCGATGTCGCGCGTGATTTCAAGATGCTGCCTTTGGTCAACGCCCACGGGCACCACGTCGGTTTGATACAGCAGTATGTCGGCAGCCATAAGCACGGGGTAATCCATAAGTCCCATGTTTATATTGTCGGCATGCTTGGCCGATTTATCCTTAAACTGCGTCATGCGCTCCATTTCGCCCACATAGGTGAAAGTGTTCAACACCCAGGCGAGTTCGGCATGGGCCGAAACGTGCGACTGCAGATACAGCGTGCATTTTTCGGGGTCTATGCCGCAGGCAATGTAAAAGGCCAAAAGCGCGAGGGTGTTGCGGCGCAGCGCGGCCGGTTCCTGCCTTACCGTTATGGCATGCATGTTGGCTATGGCATATATGCAGTCGTAATCGTTTTGCAGGGCGGCAAAGTTGTTTACCGCGCCGATATAGTTGCCTATCGTTAAATTGTTTGTGGGCTGAACGGCGGAATACAATATTTTTTTTCTGCCTTCCGAAGCGATTTCCATGATTCCCTCGATCGCGCCTGTGCGCGCAATAAAATTCAATTACCACCTTATTTTAACATATTGCGGGGCAAAATGCAACATTATCCGCCCACACTTTTCCTTTAACACAAAAGTATGAACTTTTTATCACATCTTTTTCATGTCGGGCATGCCGCCGTTTGCTTGCGGCGCATAACCGCGCTGCGGCCGGTTGCCCGCGGGATGACGGAAAAAAGTTGACTTTGCGGCAACAAAGTTATTATGAAAGCGCAGAAAGGTTGCGTATGGTTCGCCGCAAGGCTTGAACGTTGGTGAATGAACGATTTATCGGCTCCCCGGCCTTTCTTTTTTTATGCCCCGCAGTTTGCGGGGCCTTTAAATTTTGCCGTCGGTCGCGCGGCCGATTGTGGTTTGAACTTGCGGCCGTGTCGTTTGCCGCAAGTCTGCGACCGTATTTTTTTCGATTATAAGATTATATGTCGCGCGCGGAATAAAAAAATCAAAAAAATGTGCAAAAAAATGCGCTCCGCGTGTTTAACGGCAGCGCGGGGGAGTTATATTAAAACTGTAAACCAAACAAAGGTGCAAAAAAATGTCAAAAAAAAAGGACGAACTTAAACACAGCGACGAAGAGGAGCTTGTAGAAGTCGCTTCGGAGCAACCTGCGGAGGAGCAGCCTTCCGAGGAGAAAAAGGAGCCTTCGGAACTTGAAAAGGCACTTGCCGCCGCCGAAGATTACAAGCGCAAGTGGTATTCGGTTTCGGCCGAATACGATAATTTCCGCAAGCGCAACCAGTCGGCGGTTTCGCAGGCCTATGCCGAGGGCAGGGCCGAGGCAATTTTAAAGCTTTTGCCCGTTTCGGATAACTTCGGGTATGCGCTCGACGGCGCGTCTGACGAAAAGACGAAGCAGGGCATCGAAAAGATAATAAAAAGCTTTAACACCATTCTCGCTTCGCTCGACGTCGAAGAGATAGCGTTGAATGTAGGCGACCCTTTCGACGAGAGTGTGGCCGAGGCAATAATGAACGTGCCCGCCGGCGAGGGCGAACAGCCCAATACCGTAAACCGGGTGCTTAAAAAGGGCTATAAGCAGGGCGGAAAGGTTATCAGATTCGCTCAAGTGATAGTCACAAATTAGTAAAAAATTTATAAATATTTCACGGTGCAAGCGAAACCGCGCTTTCGCGCGGCACAACCCGATTTGCGAATCCTTTCGCCTCAGCGGTGTGAATTGCCGCGACTATATGATATGTGGGCGAAAGGGGTCGCGGCAAGAGCGGCAGAGCCGCTAAAAAATAACGACAAGTTGTTGCGTGTCCCCTAACGCACAACTTGTGTTAATTAGAAAAAATTAAAATTTATAAATATTTCACGGTGCAAGCGAAAGCACGACTTGTGTTAAAGGAGTAATATTATGGGAAAAGTAATTGGTATAGATTTAGGTACGACAAACTCCTGCGTGGCGGTAATGGAGGGCGGCGAGCCCGTAGTTATCCCCAACAGCGAAGGTAACAGAACTACCCCCTCGGTAGTGTCTTTCAAGGCCGACGGTACGCGCATCGTCGGTCAGGCGGCAAAGCGTCTGGCCGTTGCCCAGCCCGATAAAACGGTTATATCCATCAAACGTCACATGGGCGAAAATTATAAAGTCAACATCGAAAAGGGCTATTCCCCTCAGGAAATATCGGCCATGATACTTTCAAAGTTAAAGGCCGACGCCGAAAGTTATCTGGGCACAAAAGTTACCGACGCCGTAATAACCTGCCCCGCATACTTCAACGACAGCCAGCGTCAGGCTACAAAGGACGCGGGCAAGATAGCCGGCCTTAACGTGCTTCGTATAATAAACGAACCCACGGCGGCGGCCCTGGCTTACGGCCTCGACAAGCAGGAAGGCAGCCAGAAGGTGATGATATACGACCTCGGCGGCGGCACGTTCGATGTATCCATTCTCGAAATAGGCGACGGCGTGTTCGAAGTGCTTGCCACCAACGGCGATACCCACCTCGGCGGCGACGACTTCGACAACAAGATAATCGAATACCTTGTCGATACCTTTAAAAAGGAGACGGGCGTAGACCTTTCAAAGGACAGAGCGGCCATGCAAAGGCTTAAAGAGGCCGCCGAAAAAGCCAAGATAGAACTTTCGGGCATGACCAATACAAACATCAACCTGCCCTTCATAACGGTTGTCGACGGCCAGCCCCAGCACCTCGATATAGACCTTTCCCGTCAGAAGTTCGATAACCTCACCGCCGAACTCGTAGACCGCACGGTAGAGCCCATGAAAAAGGCCATGGCCGACGCCGGTCTCACCTATTCGGATATTAAAAAGGTGATCATGGTGGGCGGCTCCACCCGTGTTCCCGCCGTATTCAACAAAGTAAAGGAGATTACGGGCAAGGAACCCTTCAAGGGCATCAACCCCGATGAATGCGTGGCAATCGGCGCGGCCATTCAGGGCGGCGTGCTTTCGGGCGAAGTAAAGGACGTGCTCCTTTTGGACGTAATGCCCTTAACGCTCGGCATCGAAACTCTCGGCGGCGTATCCACGCCCCTCATCGAGCGCAATACCACCATCCCCGTAAAGAAGAGCCAGGTGTTCTCCACCGCGGCAGACAACCAGCCCGGCGTTGAGATCAACGTATTGCAGGGCGAAAGAAAGTTTGCCCGCGACAATAAATCGCTCGGCAAATTTATGCTCACCGACATACCTCCCGCACCCCGCGGCGTGCCCCAGATTGAGGTTACGTTCGACGTCGACGCCAACGGCATCGTAAACGTCACGGCCAAAGACCTCGGCACGGGCAAGTCCACCAACATAACCATTACGGCTTCCACCAACCTCTCAGAAGAAGAGATAGACAAAGCCGTAAAGGACGCCGAAAAGTATGCCGAAGAGGATAAAAAGCGCAAGGAAGCGGTGGATAACAAAAACAATCTCGAAGGCATGATAGATTCGCTTGAAAAGACGGTAAAAGAGGCCGGCGACAAGCTTTCGGAAGAGGATAAAAATACCGTTGAATCGGCCATATCCTCGGCCAAAACCGAACTTGAAAGCGGCGACAACGACCGCATCAAGGCCGCATACGACAAGTTGCAGTCGGATGTTCAGCCCGTGATAGCAAAGATGTATCAGCAGGCACAGGGCGCGGCAAACGGCGGCAATCCTTCAAACGGCGGCAACGGCGACGACACCGAATTCACGCAGCACAATTAAGCCCTTTCGGGCGCGGCCAAAACAAACGCGTCCGTACTTGAATCAAAGCAATAAAAATATCTGCGGCGCGCTCACGGGCGCGCCGCATAGTCGGATAAAGGCATTGTTCGCCGCGGTATATGCCGCGGCGAACATGTAAAATCATTTAAATAATTTAACGGAATTAAAAAAATGCCTGAACAAAAAAAGAACTATTACGAAATACTCGGCGTGGGCAGAAACGCCACGCAGGACGAAATAAAATCGGCGTACCGCAAGCTTGCGTTGAAGTACCACCCCGACCGCAACCCCGGCGACGAGGCCGCGGCCGAAAAATTCAAAGAGGTGAACGAGGCGCACACGGTGCTCTCCGACGAGCAAAAGCGTAAGCAGTACGACTTTGAACTCGACCATCCCGGCATGGGCGGCGGCAACCCGTTTTCGGGCGGCAACCCCTTTTCCGGCGGTTTTTCGGGCGGGTTCGGCGACCTCGGCGACATCTTTTCGTCGATGTTCGGCGGCGGGTTCGGCGGCGGGTCGCGCCAGGCGGCTCCCTCGCGCGGTGCCAATATCGAACAGACCATCAGGCTTTCATTTCTCGACGCCATCAAGGGCTGCACAAAGGAGATCAGTTATTTCCGCAACGAACCCTGCAAATCGTGCGGCGGCACGGGTGCAAAGGGGGGCACGGCCTTTCAAAAATGCGCCAAGTGCGGCGGCACGGGCAGGATAAAGTATCAGCAGGATACCATATTCGGCCGTACCATTCAGGTGGGAGTATGTCCCGATTGCAACGGTACGGGCAAAAAAATAACCGAAAAGTGCCCCGAATGCAAGGGGCGCGGCTATAACCGCGCGCAGACGCGTTTTACGGTGAATATCCCTGCCGGCGTCGATTCCGACAGCTCGCTCAGAAAGCGCGGCTTTGGTCAGGCAGCACAGGGCGGCGGCGAACCGGGCGATCTTTACTTGTATTTTCAGATAGAGCCGCACAAGCTTTTGAAGAGGCAGGACAGGGACTTGTATGCCACAGTGCCCATATCATACCGCACGGCGGTGCTGGGCGGTACGGTTCAGGTACCGGGCATCGACGACACGCAGGAACTCAATATTCCGGCAGGCACGGCGTCCGGGACGCGTTTTTGCATACGCGGCAAGGGCGTGCGCACGGTGAACGGCACAGGCAACCTGTATGTGGATGTGCAGATAGATATTCCCAGAGTGGGACGCGATCAGGCCAAAAAGCTTGAAGAATTCGAAAATTCCGTACCGTTAAAGTCGTGCGACAACATGCAGCGGTACGCGGGCAACATTTCCGCGCTGTACGGCAAGAATATAGATAAGCAATAAAATTTTTATTTTAAACATTGCGGCCGCGGCGCATAATAATGCGCCGCGGCCTGATTATAGGCGGTAGTTTTCCGTGCGGATTTTTAATTTTGCCCTTGCAAATCGGAACGGAACGTGATATAATGGTTGCGTAAAAAGGAGGCAACATATGAAAGACGCGCTTGAAGTTTTAAATACAAGAAGAAGCGTTCGCGCATTCAAAAGCGACGCTATACCCCAACATATCCTTGAACAAATAATACAGGCGGGTACATATGCGCCCACGGGAAGGGGCAGGCAAAGCCCCGTTATCATAGCCATAACAAACAGGGAACTGCGCGACAAGGTGTCCGCGGAAAACTGCCGCATCGGTGGATGGGAAAAGGGGTTCGATCCCTTTTACGGCGCGCCGGCGATATTGCTTGTGGCCGCAAAAAAAGATGTGCCCACGGCCGTGTACGACGGCAGCTGCGTCATCGATAATCTTATGAACGCTGCCTGGGCGTTGGGCGTCGGGTCGTGCTGGATACACCGCGCAAAGGAAGAGCTTGAAAGCGAGTTCGGCAAAAAGCTGCTCGCCTCGCTGGGCATTGAGGGCGAATATATCGGCATAGGCCACGTTGCCTTGGGTTACGCCGCAGGCGAAATTCCCGCCGCCGCTCCCCGCAAAAGCGATTGGGTGTATTGGGTAAAGTAACGCAAACCTGCCGCGGCGGGCGGCAAAGCCCGTCGGCCCGCCGCGGCAAAATTATTTTATTTTGTAACGCCAAATCGGGCAAAAGTATTTGACAAACCCCGATATATTTAGTAAAATAGTTAAGCTGTTCGGGTGAGATAAACAGTTGCTCGTTTTCTGCCCGTAACGGATAAAGGTTTATCGTTTGTTATGCAACCATAGCTCAATCGGATAGTGCGACGAGCAACGCGCTATTTCAAACAGCAGATACCTGCTGTTTGGCGTTGCGAGAAGAGTGAGGGCAACAGGCCGCCCGAACGGTGACCGAGCAAAGCGTTATCCTTGCGCTTTGCGAGAAGGTCTGCGAGAACCAAAGGCTGTTCCTTTGGAGTTGAAAAATTGAATAAGTTTGTTATGCATCCATAGCTCAATTGGATAGAGCGTTGGTCTACGGAACCAAAGGCTGGGGATTCGAGCTCCTCTGGATGCACCAAAAGGGTATAATCCGAACTTTTTACTCATCACGGGTGATTGGTTCGGATTTACTTTTTTATTTTCAGAATTAGAATAAAACACAAGGGCTTGCGGAAACTTCCGCAAGCCCTTTCAGTTGGACGTGTTCTTAAAGCGCTGATTTTTCCGCTTATATTGACTTTCTCGAATTTTATGATATACTATTCTTAGTATCGGTGCGCTGAATATTGATAAGGGAGGGCATATTATGCGAAAATCTTTGTTGACGTTTGTTTTCATATTCTTAAGTTTAATAACTGTTTTTACAGGTTGCGCGATAGATCCGTATAAAGATTATGTAGCCAGCGGTTTGGAAGTTAAAGAAATACCTTTCGATATTGAAAATGAGAAAAATTGGTCTTTTGGGTTTGGGCAAGCGGAAATTTTTACCGATTACCAAGCCTATTCAAAGTATGATTTTTACCTTGATTATACGGAAGAATATTTTAAACAGAATAACTTACTCGTGTTTGCAGTAGATTGTTGTTCATCCGATCAAATGGAATTCAGCGAAATTTTGCAGACGGAAGGGAAATTGTATCCTCTGTTTTATCGCACTGAAATAAAAGACGGTGAGCCTGTTACAGATGACTTTATCGTTTTATCGTATTGCGCGGAAATTTCTAAAGCCGATAACTATAGTGTCGGTGAAATCATTTATAAATACAGATAGAAAACATCAAGGGCTTGCGGATGTTCCGCAAGCCCTTTTGCCGTTGTTTGAGGTTTATGACATTCGGCGCAACCTTTCTGAAATTCACATATTATCTTATTTTTTTCAGAATCCGCTTGTGTTTTGCGGATTTTTTCAAATACCGTCTATGCGGTCTGTCCCTATGGTTTCAACAGGACTCTTTCTTATTCGATTTTGTATTCAGTTGTCGTTTTTGTCTTTCTGCCTTCCATTCTTCAAACTCTCTTTTTCCTTCTTCCGTTTCAAAGA
>CALVWU010000019.1 GCA_944367955.1 uncultured Clostridia bacterium | reverse complement strand
GCCGCCGTGTTCCGCGAACAGACGTTATTACATTGCACAACACTATTCCGCGGCCGGCGAGGCGTCGCCGCGGCCTTATTCCGCGAACGGGCGTTATTACATTGCACAACATTATTCCGCGGACGGCGTGTCGCCGCGGCCTTATTCCGCGAACAGGCGTTATTTCATTACAAAACTTTATTCCGCGGACGGCGTGTCGCCGTTGCCATGTTCCGCGAACGGGCGTTATTTCATTACAAAACTTCATTCCGCGGATAGCGGTAGTGTAAATAATACAGCCATGCCGCGCAGTGTGCGCAGGTTTTGCAATGTACATCAGCCATCATACACTGTTCATGCCCTTATGTCATATCAAAGAGATTTTTCGATTGCAAATGTGCAATAAATTACCCCGCGCCGCTTAAATTAAGCGACGCGGGGATTTTTGTGCGGCGTTAAATTTTAATTTGAAGTGCGAAATTCACGCGGCGGGTATTATTTTGCAACTTTTTGCACGGTGAGCGTGACTTTTTCGCCGTTTACCGACTGCTCTTTGGTGAACCCCTCGCCCGTGCCTTCAACGACGCTTTCCGCAAGCACGTCGGCCGCGAAACTGCCCTTTTTGAGCACATCGAGCACTTTGCCGCCGGCAGTATAGTATACATTGATGCGGTCGGTGACTTCAAATCCGGCCTCCTTGCGCATATTCTGTATTTTTGAAACTATTTCGCGCTCGATGCCCTCGGCAATAAGTTCTTCGGTAAGTTCGGTATCCAGAGCCACGGTTATGCCGTTATCGGCCGCAGCCACATAGCCGCGGGCGGACTGGGTGAAAATTTGCAGATCGTCCTGCGTGAGCCGAACCTGTAAATCGGGAATATCGTAGACCCCTCCGTTCTTTACGGCAGCCACCACTTCTTCGGCGTTGCAACTGTTCAAAAACGCCGTTATAGCACCCAGTTTTTTGCCGTATTTGGGGCCGAGCGTTTTAAGCTGAGGCTTTAATTTGTAGCTGATATATTTTGTCGCGTCGGTTGCCGCTTCAAGCGACTTTACGTTGAGTTCGTCCAGCACTATGCGTTCTTCATCGGCCGTTAAGTTGAAGGGACGCGAGCTGACGACTATCATTTTGGAAAGGGGCTGACGGTTTTTTACGTTGCCTGCGTTGCGGGCGGCGCGGCCGAGCACAACGACGTCGAGCACGTTTTCCATGCCGTTTTCGAGTTCGACGTCGATAAAGCTTTCGTCCGGTTCGGGGAAGGCGGTAAGATGCACCGAAACGGGGGCGTCCTTAAAGAACGCGGGCACAAGGTTTTTGTACATCATTTCGGCGATGAACGGCGTATACGGCGCGGTGAGCTTTGCAAACGTTACCAGCACGGTATACAGCGTTGTGTATGCGGCCGCCTTGTCTTCGGTCATTTCGCTGCCCCAATATCTCTCTCTGCCGCGGCGCACATACCAGTTTGATAGCACGTCGGAAAACTCCTGCAAGGCGCGCGCCGATTCGGTTATTTCGTATTCGGAAAGGTGCCCGTCGACAAGTTTTACGAGAGAATTGAGCTTTGAAAGTATCCACCTGTCCATCAGCGACAGTTTGCAGTTCTTTAAGGAATATTTTGAGGGATCGTACTTATCGATTTCGGCATACAGCGTAAAGAACGCATAGGTATTCCAAATCGTGCCTATATATTTGCGCTGGGCTTCGGACACGGCCTCTTCATAAAATCTTGAAGGCAGCCAGGGCGCGGACGATGTGTAAAAATACCAGCGCACCGCATCGGCCCCCTGCTTGTCGAGTACCGACCACGGATCGACGACGTTGCCCTTGTGCTTGGACATCTTTATGCCGTTTTTGTCGTTTACATGCCCTAAAACTATACAGTTTTTAAAAGGGGCCCTGCCGAACAGTATGGTATTGATTACAAGCAGCGTATAGAACCAGCCGCGCGTTTGATCGACGGCTTCGGATATGAAATCGGCGGGAAAAGTCTGTTCGAATATATCTTTGTTTTCGAACGGGTAGTGATACTGCGCAAAGGGCATAGAGCCGGAATCGAACCAGCAGTCGATAACTTCGGGGGTGCGCTTCATCTTTCCGCCGCACTTGGGGCAGGTGCAGGTGAGATCGTCGAGATAGGGCCTGTGCAGCTCTATATTGCTGTCTGCGGCAAGCCCGCACTTTTGTTTGAGTTCGGCCTTGGAGCCGATAACTTCTATTTCGCCGCAATCGGGGCAGACCCACACGGGCAGCGGAGTACCCCAATACCTGTCGCGCGAGAGGCCCCAGTCGATAACGTTTTCCAAAAAGTTGCCCATGCGCCCCTCTTTTATGGTGTCGGGCATCCAGTTTACCGAGCGGTTTGCCGCAATTATATCCCCCTTTACCTTTGTGACCTGAATAAACCACGACGAGCGCGCATAGTACAAGAGGGGCGTATCGCAACGCCAGCAGTGGGGATAATCGTGCTCGAAGGGCAGCACTTTGAACATCGCCCCGCTGTTTTCGAGCATTTCGATGATGAGCTTATCCGCCTTTTTAGCGAACAGTCCGTCGAGAGCTGGGAAACGGCCGTCGAAGCAGCCCCTTTCGTTTACCAGCTGCACGACGGGCAGTCCGTATCTTGTACCCACTTTGTAGTCGTCTTCGCCGAATGCGGGTGCGATGTGCACGACGCCCGTGCCGTCGCCCATGGTTACATATCCGTCGCAGACGATATAGTGTGCCTTTTTAGGCGCGTTTGCGGGGGATATGCGCGCTATCTCGGCCGAAGTTTCGTTAAAGAGCGGCTCGTATTCAACGCCTTCCCACTCCCTGCCTTTCTTTTCTTCGACTATTTTATAGTCTTCGAAAAATTTATCCGCGAGGGTCTTGGCGAGGATATACTGCGTTCCGTCGCTTTCGACAGTGGCGTAATCTTCATCGGGATTTACGCACAGCGCGACGTTTGAAGGCAGAGTCCAGGGCGTGGTTGTCCAGGCAAGGATATACAGGTTTTCCTTACCCTTCACCTTAAACCTTACAACCGCCGAATTTTCTTTGACCGTTTTGTAGCCCTGCGCGACCTCGTGCGAGGAGAGCGCGGTGCCGCAGCGGGGGCAATAGGGAACTATTTTGTGACCCTTGTACAAAAGGCCTTTTTTGTGCATTTCCTTTAAGGCCCACCACTCCGATTCGATATAATTATCGTCGTAAGTTACATAGGGATGCTCCATATCCACCCAATAACCCACGCGGTCGGACATCTTTTCCCACTCGTTTTTATACTTCCAGACTGACTGCTTGCACTGCTTTATAAACGGCTCGATGCCGTATTTTTCTATCTGAGGCTTGCCGTCGATGCCGAGCGTTTTTTCCACTTCAAGCTCCACGGGCAGGCCGTGGGTATCCCAGCCGGCCTTTCTTAACACATGCTTGCCCTTCATGGTTTGATAGCGGGGGATTATATCCTTCATGACGCGCGTTAAGATGTGGCCGATGTGCGGCTTGCCGTTGGCTGTGGGAGGGCCGTCGTAAAACGAAAACTCTTCGTTGCCCTCGTTCTTTTTAACGGAACTTTCAAAAACTTCGTTATCCTTCCAAAACTTTATTACGGCCTTTTCGCGGTCGACAAAGTTTAAAGATGTATCTACCTTTTCATACATAATAGTTTATTCCTCGCAAATCTTATAAGCTGACGGCGCGGAACACTGCCCGTGCGCGCAAAAAACAAAAGCACCCCCAAAAGACGTGCCGTTTCGGACACCCTTTTAAAAGTGCTTGTAAACCACCAAAACAAACTTACATTTGCCGCGGTTTTAACGGGCCGCGAATCCGTGCGCCCTTACTTGCCAACGCTTTGGGGGCACAGGCTGAAAGGTGATATACGCAAAACCCGCTTTAACCGCTTTCACCTGCCGCGGCCTCTCTGCAAAGCGCATGATTTGCGTCGTTGTCCTTTGTAAACGCCTTTTTTGATTCAATTGTAACTATATTATATAAAAGCTTTTTAAAAATGTAAAGCGTTTAAAGCAATAATTTTGCGCGGAAACTTTGAATTAATTGTATTAACTATATTAATTGTATCAATATTTTACCGCCGCGCGGAATTTCGACGGGCCGCTTATACTATTTTGAAGAGCGCATATTTTTTGTGATTTTTTGCAACTTAAAGAGGAAATACGCGTCATTTTGTTGACATATGGCGCATTGTGTAGTACAATTAACACAGAATATACAGTTGATACAAAGGACGGTGCGCAAATGAAAGCTCCCAAGATGAGTTTGTATATGGTGATAGGCGAAAATATTAAAAGGCGGATAGCGTCGGGCGCGCTGCGCGAGGGCGACAAACTGCCGAGCTGCCGCGACTTTGCGGCCGAACTGGGCGTAAACCCCAACACCGTTCAAAGGGCCTACACTCAGCTTGAAGACGAGGGCGTTGTGTTTACCATCGCCAAAAAGGGCGTGTTTGTTTCGAGCGGGCACCGCCCGCGCATAGACCGCGGTCAGCTTTTGGCTGCAAAACTCGGCGAACTCAAATCGATGGGTTATACCCGCGACGAACTTGCGGCGGGCATACGCGCTGTATTCAACGACTGACAAACTTACATAAAAATTAAAATCAAGCGGCGGCGGGAAAAATGCATTTTCCCCGCCGCCGCTTGCTTTTAACCGAAACCGCCCGTTCAAGCCAAACGGCTGTATTCTTAAAAGTATTCAGGCGGAAGTATTTTTAATAAGCGTGTATCCCATCGAGGAGAGCTGATCGAACAGCTCGTCGAGCCCGAAATAGTCATAGACGTAAATTTTGTAAAGCTCGCGCAGACGCTCGTCGTCGGGAGGCACGCTTTCGAAATCTTCGCCGGGATAGAGCAACGAAAACTTGAATTCGATAAGTTCTTTAAGCCCGTAATAGGTTGTAAGGCAGGCGTGAAGTTTGTGCGCGGTGTCCTTGTGCGGTACGCTGCGACAGGTGCGGCCTTCGGCGTCGACGGAGGTTTTCACCTGCATCATATCCTTTTTCATCTGTCTGTAATCATACAGAATGTACAATGCATTCCAGCGGGAATGTTCTATAAACGCCAGAACGTTTGAAGGCTGAGTATCGAAGAAGCAGTTACAGTTATTATATCCCGCATCCCTGCCGCTGTTGACGTATACAAGATCGAACTGTTCGCGCGACACGGCGTCTTCGGACAAACCCTTTACCATGTCGAATCCGAGCAGATTGATTTTAAAGGGCATATTCAGCGCGCGGTGGATGTTGGAAGTTTGCTCTATCAGCGGCAGAGTGCCCCACAGCCTGCGCATTTCGGCGCGATTTTTGGGCGACTTTAAATAAAGTTTAAGCGCGCCGTCGCGTTCGGCACCCGGCATGGATTTGATTTTATTAAGCCATTCGGGGGGATTGTTTATGTTTTCATACAAAAGGTTGAGCCTTTGCGCAAATTCGGTTACGTCGTCGTCGATGAGCCCGCCGTGCGAGAATACGCGCTTTTCTTCGCCGAAGTATATTATGGGGTCAAAGTCGATTTCGGCAGGTTCGGAAAGACGTTCGTCCTGCGTGTTGCGCGCCCTTACGAATATGCGGTAGTTGCGCTCTTCGGGCATAAGACGTATGATGGTTTGCGCATATGAAGCGTCCTGCAAGTCGTCGCTGAGCGACACGCAGAAATATGTGAACGAGCGGGGCGACACGAGCTGCCTGAATGTGCGCTTGGCCTCGACGGAGTTTATATCGATATTCTTTATATTTACATTGCATATCCTTTCCGGCTTGGGAAAATCGCAGTTTTCGAACGCCTCGTCAAACTCGTAAAATATGCGCGAGAAGAATTCGTTGTGCAGCGCGCCGTCGCGATTGTCGAATATGTAATAGTTTACCGGTGCGGAAACCAGCCTGTCGCCCGATTGTGCGGCAAACTGGAACTGCGTAGCGAACATGCGGAAAAGCTGATAGTTTACCTTGCCGAACCCGATAAACGCAACATTTATGTCCCTGCCCTCTTTAAGCGTTAAATTGGGATTGAAAAAACTGCGCGGAATGTATTTGGTTATGGGATACCTGGCCGTCAATTGCTTTACCATCACTTCGTATTTGTTAAAACAGGCTATCGAAGCGGACACCGCGGTATCGCCCGAAGAGATGAATTTTTCCTTTATTATGCGCACTTCTTCCTGGTCGGCTTCGAGGTTGAGTATGAGGTCGCACCCGCCGAGTTTAAGCGACGCAAACAGCGTTATGACATCGGTGTACGAAAGATTTGAAGAGCGGAAAACTATTACGTTGTGCGTGCCTTTGCAGAGCTTTTTTGATAATTTTGCCGCATCGAACGGACACCGAACCACGGTGTAGCCGTCCTTAATCAGGTCGGAAAAGCGCGGCGAGGGCATTTCGGCGGCGATAAGTACGCAGCCGGTGGTATTCGACATGTACTTTACGGCGTCGGCACAGTCGCCTATTATTACGTCGCAGTCGCACGCAAGACGACGGCGCGCCGAAACGAAGTTGCGGATGCGGCGACTGAAAAGACTGACTACGCTGAGTATTACCGTTACTCCGCCCACAATGAATGCAAGAACGAATATGACATAGTATATGGGGAATTCGCGGCAGATGGGCAATATCAGCGAAGAATTTACCGAGAACGCGAGGACCTCGAGCGTTTGACCGATGAGCGAAAACAGATAGAAGAAATTTATGTCTTCGCCGTTATATGCCGAAGCCGTGACGAGCAGCAGATATATAAGCACGAACGTGGGCGCGAGATAGATGAAGTTTATTTTGGATATTACCGGCCCGCGGCGTTTGATGGTGCGGACTGCCGTGAACGCGATGGCCGCGGCAAGCAGCAGGCAGAGCAATAAAAACACCACTCCTATCGTTAAGTACATTGCATATTCCCTCCTTTCGGCTAAGCTTTGCGCACGGCGGCGCGTTGCAGTTATATATTACCACACAATTTTTAAAAATGCAACAGGCGCGGCAAAAACAGGCCGAAAATACTTGCCGCACACGGCAAAAGCAGCATGTTGTTTTCCGCATATGCGCGTCTTGATTGTAAAAAGTATGTAAATTGCCGTTGAAGACGATTAAAATAGCTTGAAATACCGGCAAAGCTATGCTATAATCTTTGCATAATAAAATATTTGGAGAGGACAATGAAGAGTCAGAGCGTTGTAACAGACCTTCGCAAACAGGTATTCACCGAAGTAGCCCGCGTAGCATACGAATCGACGGACGTTTTAAGCGATATTGAGGCGATACCCTACATTATAACCCCCGACGAAGAGCCGAAGTACCGCGAAAACATCTACCGCGAAAGACAGATAGCAGCAGAGCGCGTTCGCCTTGCGCTGGGGCTTTCGCTGCGGCCTGCAAACAAGCCCGTGCACATTACGGCGGGCGTTGCAAGCAGCAATATCGCCGACAAATATTACGAGCCGCCCCTTATGCAGGTGATACCTTCGGCCTGCGACAAGTGTCCCGACAACGTTTATGAAGTTACAAACATGTGCCGCAACTGCGTGGCGCATTCGTGCATAAAGAGCTGCCCCAAGGGTGCAATCTCTATTGTCGACGGCAAATCGTTTATCGATCAGAGCAAGTGCATAAAGTGCGGCAGATGCAAGGCCGCCTGTCCCTACGACGCAATATCGCACAAAGTGCGCCCCTGCGCGCAGGCCTGCGGCATAAGCGCGATCTCTTCGGACGAGTTCGGAAGGGCGCACATCGACAACGACAAGTGCGTGGCATGCGGACAATGCATGTCGGCCTGTCCCTTCGGCGCGATTGCCGATAAATCGCAGATATTCCAGATTATTCAGGCCATAAAGCAGGGCGACAGGATAATTGCCGCCGTTGCGCCCGCAATCGCCGGGCAGTTCGGCCCCAAGGCCACTTTGGGCAAGATAAAGACGGCGTTGAAGGGGTTGGGCTTTGCCGACGTTTACGAAGTTGCCGAGGGCGCGGACATGGGTTGCATTGCCGAAGCGCACCACTATGTGCATGAGGTTGCAACGGGACACCTGCCCTTCTTGTTCACTTCGTGCTGCCCCGCATGGGCCGTGCTGACAAAAAAGCACTTCCCCGACCTTGCGCCCGAAGTTTCGCAGGAACTTACGCCCATGGTTGCCACGGCGCGGAAAATTAAGGAAAACGACGAAAAAGCGCGCGTGGTATTCATAGGCCCCTGCGCGGCAAAAAAGCTTGAAGCTTCGCGCAAGACCATGCGCAGCTTTGTTGACTTTGTGCTTACGTTTGAAGAGCTTGGCGGCATGTTTGCCGCAAAAAACATAGACCCCGCCGCATGCGAAGATTCGGATTTGAACACCGAAGCTTCGGGCGCGGGCAGAGGTTACGCAGTGGCAGGCGGCGTTGCTTCGGCAATAGAAAAGTGCATAAACGAATACTATCCCGAAACCGAAGTTAAGATAGCGCATGCCGAAGGCCTTGCCGATTGCAGAAAGACGCTTATGCTTGCAAGAGCCGGTAAGCTGAACGGCTATATGATAGAGGGAATGGGCTGTCCCGGCGGCTGCGTTGCGGGCGTCGGCACGATAATCGACCCTGTAAAGGCCAAGGTGTTTGTGGATATGAGCGTTAAAAATTCGCAGGAAAACATCCCGCCCAAGGAACTTGAAAAGACAGCCGAACGCCTTACAAAGATGCAGTAAAATTAAAAGACGTTTTACAAAATACGGTTTAATCGGGCCCCCGCACGGCGGCCCGATTATTTTTTATTTTGCAACAAGACGCGACGAAAAACTGCGCGCCCGCGCCGCCGAAAACGGCGGCGCGGGCGCGCTTTTATTTACATTAAAAATCGATAGAGCGGCACATATGCCTTAATTACCCTCCGCCACCTCCGATTTTTCCACGGCGGGCTGCGGCGCGCGGGAAGGCGCGCGGGAGAGATCTTCGTTGAAACGTCTTTTAAAGAAATAATGAATGGCAAATATCGCGGGCATGCCGAGGTTGGTTTCGAGACACGAGTTTACTATTAAGGTGCGTATGCTGGCGGCATTCATGGGACGTATGCCGTTGACGAGCAGCGAAAATTCCCAGCCGAACTGTACGCAGAACCCTATAAGACAGAGCACAAGCACGTTTGCAAATGCCTTTTGCCCATCCTTTTTCAGCAGCAGAACTATCAGCGCGAGATACGAAACGACGAGCACGACGCCCATCCACCCGTGGTACGCGCCCGTGGTGCGCGAGGTGGTTATTGTGGCCGCGCCGCCCAGCTCGCTTATGGAAGGACAGATCATCCACCACATTATTATTAAAAACAGCCAGTATTTTGCAAGCTTATCGCGTCCGACGCACACCCAAATAAATGCGAAGTTGGTTATGCCGTAACTCATCGACATCCACAACAGCACCCAAAACGTACCCGCGGCGTCGGCGAGAACGCCATCGATATACACGGTGCGGGTGTGGCTTAACAAATAGAAGCCGCCGTAATCGACAATTGTATACAGTATACCGCCGAACAGTGCGAAAAGCACGGTGGCGTACCGTTTTTTCCACACCAGCAACCCTATGAATACCGCAAGGAACACACAGTCGAGAATGATGTACAGGAGATTTAAATTGCGTGTGGGCGTGATGGCAAGCTCCGCGCCGATAACTTCGTTAAGCATAATGCCGCCTTTAAATTTTTTTTAATGATAACCGCGCAGTATAAATTGCGGATAAACTTTGTTTTTGCAAACCTCCCGTCAGCCGTCGGCCGAAAATGAAATATACCCGCTCTTTTTTAACGTGTTACGATGGTTACACGGCCATGGAAACACAAGCTTAAATATTTATGAAATAAAAAAATGTAGTAAATGTGTACTTTTACTACACCGCCGAAAATTCCATAAATATATGCAAATTCAACCAATTTGCATAGTTAATTATATCATAAACGCGCAAAATAAAGCAACAAAAATGTTAATAGTAAAAGTACACATAAACTACACGCCGCAAGGAGAACAAAACAATGAAAAAAGGTTTATTTGCCATGGTCTTGGCACTTATATGCGCCATGGCCTGCATGTTCGGACTTGTCGCCTGCAACGACGAGGAAGGGACGACTGCCGTTGAAAGCGTAACGCTGAACAAAACAGAACTTACGCTGGAAATCGGCGGCGAGGAGACGCTTACGGCGACGGTCGCGCCGGACGACGCGACGGATAAAACGGCGACGTGGACGTCGGATAACACCGCTATTGCAACGGTGGAAAACGGCAAGGTTACGGCTGTTGCGGCGGGCAAAGCCACAATTACGGCAAAAGCGGGCGATAAAACCGATACTTGCTCCGTTACCGTAAATGCGGCTGTTACTTATACCGTGACGGAAGACGGATGGAACGAGGCACTTGATTTGGAAAGCATATCTAATTTGACAATTCGGGTGACCATAACGCAAAAAGACGCGACCGCCCCGATGCGTTCGATAATTAATAACTTGTACGACGACGGAAAATGGAGTGCGAGCCAACAGACTTTGGACGGTGACGGAAACGTACTTTATGAAAATTTAGTATATTACAATCTTACCGGCGGGAAAAACGAATACGGGGCCTTTGGCGCGGATCAATATTATCTGAATAACGATATTTGGACGAAACAGACAAACAGCAGCGCATATTTTGACGACACCGGTTTTATAACATTACTGACGCTTGTGGAATATGCCGATTTTACATTTAACGCGCAATTAAAAGCATATGAAAACGACAGCGGATATGTTACGGATACCGCACACGACGGCTATACCTATGCATATACGGACGCCGAAGTTACATTTATCGACGGAAAACTTGCAAGCGTACGACTGACGTTTAACGACGAAAATCTTGGCATGAACGGAGAATTTTTGCTGGAAGCAAGCGATTACGGTACGACAACGGTTACATTACCAGCCGTAAACGAATCTGTTTAAAAAACAAAACCTGCCACAACTGCAAAAAACACTATTTAAGCATCAAAAAACCTGCTCTATTGCCATGAGAGCAGGTTTTTTATTAAATACGATGTTATATCTTAAACGGAAAAAAGTAACTGTGTTTGCGCGCTATCCGCACACGGCCGTTCAAACGATTGACAAGGCCGGAATCGAACGATTTTTCAGTTGCAGAACGCACGGCGACGGTGAAAGTTACGCCGCTGTCGTAGGCGGTATTTATGACCGTGCATTCGTTTTCGGCAAAGTAGCGTTTGGCGATTTCGGCAGCGGAATAATCCACCGAATATTCGGCTTCGGAACATTCTTCGTAAGAAACTTTTTGGGCCGAATCGAGGTTTTGCGCAACGCTGCCCGAATAGGCCCTTACAAGCCCGCCCGCGCCCAGCTTTATGCCACCGAAATAGCGCGTAACAACCACTGCGGTTTGCACAAGCTTTTTGGCCTTCAACACCTCTAACATGGGCATACCCGCCGTGCCCTGCGGTTCGCCGTCATCGGAAAATCTTAAAAAATTGCCCGTTGAATCGCATATATATGCATAGCAATTGTGGGTGGCGTCGGAAAACTCTTTTGAAATGCGTGCAACAAACGCCCGCGCCTGCTCTTCGCCTTCGACATGCGCGGAAGTGGTTATAAAGCGGGATTTTTCGATCACCGTCTGTGTGCGGCATTCGCCGTTTACCGAAAGATAATTTGCCATATCCGTTTATATTATACCGGCCTGCGGCTTTGCCGCATATATCAGCCGAGCTTTATGCGAACGTGCACCTTTTTGCCCTTGTGGATGACGTCGCCGTCTTTTACGGGAGCGTTTATATCGGTTACTTTATCGCTGTTAAGCGACACGCCGCCCTGCGCGATGAGCCTGCGGGCTTCGCCGTTGGAAGAGCATATGCCTGCGGCAACGAGCACGGGGATTATGGTTGCGCTTTCTACCGAAACGTGTTTTTCGGGCAGGTTTTCGCCCCCGCCGAAGGCGGCTTTGGCCTGAGCTTTGGCAGCATCCGCCTTTTCGACGCCGTGCACGAGCTTTGTAAGTTCGTAGGCGAGTATTTCCTTTTTTTCGTTGATGCGCGAGACATCCCATCCCTCCATATCCTCGATTTCGTTTAAGGGAATGAAGGTGAGCATCTTTATGCACTTCATAACGTCGGCGTCGTCGACGTTGCGCCAGTACTGGTAAAAATCGTACGGCGGCGTTTTGTTCTCGTCGAGCCACACCGCGCCCTTGGCCGTTTTGCCCATCTTTTTGCCCTCGCTGTTCAAAAGCAGGGTTATTGTCATGGCATAGGCGTCCTTGCCGCTCTTTTTTCTGATAAGTTCGGTGCCGGCAAGCATGTTAGACCACTGGTCGTCGCCACCGAACTGCATGTTGCAGCCGTAGTGTTCGCTGAGGTACCAGAAGTCGTATGCCTGCATTATCATGTAGTTGAATTCAAGAAAGGACAGACCCTTTTCCATGCGCTGCTTATAACATTCGGCGCGCAGCATGTTATTTACCGTGAAGCACGCGCCAACGTCGCGCAAAAGCTGAACATAGTTGAGTTTTAACAGCCAGTCGGCATTGTTCACCATTACGGCCTTGTCCTCGCCGAACTCGATAAAACGCTCCATCTGCTTTTTAAAGCATTGACAGTTGTGCTCTATCACCTCGTCCGTCATCATGGTGCGCATGTCTGTGCGGCCTGATGGGTCGCCGATATGACCCGTTCCGCCGCCGACGAGAACGACGGGTTTGTTGCCGGCCATCTGCAATCTTTTCATAAGACAGAGAGCCATAAAGTGGCCGACGTGCAGACTGTCGGCAGTGGGGTCGAATCCGATATAAAATCTGGCCCCGCCGTTGTTTATAAGTTCGCGGATCTCCGCTTCGTCGGTGACCTGCGCTATCAGCCCGCGGGCTTTTAATTCTTCATAGATTCCCATAACAATCGATTCCCTTAAAAAATTTATCTGTTTAAGCGCGCAGCAATATCGCAAGCGGAACGTTGCGACATGGCCCGCTGTTGCGCCGGGCATGCGGCTCGGTACGCAACGCGGCGGCAAAAGGCATTAAAAAAGCGGTTTACCCGCAGGTAAACCGCTGATGCGACCGACATTTTACCCGCGGCAAAGCGCGCATTACTTATTAAAGCAATACGAAAAAGCCGCGGTAATAAAGGTGTGCAAAATTTAATCCTGCCATACGAAAATTATATCACGCGCGCGGGCGGCGTGTCAAGTTAATTTAAGACGGCTTTTTTGCGCGCACCCGTAGCCGCCGCATGCTATTCATCGATGAAATCATCGGGGTCGAGCGAGGCGCGGGCCTTTTCTATCGCCTTTTTTTCGATGCGCGAAATATACGAACGGGATATGCCGAGTTTTTTTGCCACCTCGCGTTGGGGCATGGGTATGCCGTTTTCAAGCCCGTAGCGCAGGCTGATAACGGTGTATTCGCGCATGTTTAAAATGTTTTTTAAATGCTTTACGAATTTTTCGCGGCGGATCGAGCGTTCGACATCCGAAAACACGTTGCCGCTTTCGGCAACGACGTCCATTATGGTGAGTTCGTTGCCGTCCTTATCGAACCCGACGGGATCGGACAGCGACATGGTGTTTTTGTGCTTTTTGCCTGCGCGCAGAAGCATTAAAATTTCGTTCTCTATGCAGCGCGCCGTGTATGTGGCAAGCGCGGTGCCCTTGCCGGGGCTGTATGTGTTTATGGCCTTTATAAGCCCTATCGAGCCGACGGACATGAGGTCGTCGGTTTCGGCCGCGCCCGAATATTTTTTTACGATATGCGCAACGAGGCGCATATTGTGGCGGACGAGAGTGTTTTTGGCGTCCTCGTCGCCCGCGCGGGCGAGGGCGAGATACTTTTGTTCCTCTTCGGGCGGGAGGGGTTTGGGAAACGCGCCCTTGCCCTGTACCGCACCCGTGAACACGAATATTTTGCCGAGTAAAAGATTTAAAATATCGAACAGCATAATACCCCCGAAACAGATAAGTTTATTAGCTTATGAGCAGGGCGGGTTGTACTATACATGCGGACAAGGCAAAAAATTTTTAATCGCGTGGACAAGCCCTGTGCGGAAAAAGCGAAAGCCGCGCCGCCCGAACGGGCGGCGCGGCAGATGCGCACGAAAATAAATTATTCGGTTCTTAAAGCCACGACGGGATCTTTTTTGGCCGCCGCCGAAGCGGGTATAAGACCAGAAACGAGGGTAAGCAGCACCGAAAGAACTATCATTATGAGGGCCTGCCACCAAGGTAGAGCGGCTATGCCCCAGATACCCGACAGGCAGAGCACTATAACGTTTACTATAAGCGACAGCAGATAGGTTATTATTATGCCCACCACGCCGGCCATGAAGCCGATGATGAAAGTTTCGGCATTGAACAGGCGTTTTATATCCTTTTTTCTTGCGCCGATCGCGCGGAGAATGCCTATTTCCTTTATGCGCTCGACGACGGACACATAGGTTATGATGCCTATCATAACCGTTGACACCACAAGCGAGAGCGCGGTGAACGCGATGAGCGCGATGGTTATCATCTGTATCATGGTGTTTACCATGGATATGATAAGCCCGACGGTATCGGTATAGGTTATTTTATCGCCCTCGGAGAGCTGAACGGAGTGCTCCGTGCCGTCGGCGTCCGTCCACGAATAGGTATCGCCCCTTTCGCACATATCGTTCCACTCGTCGAGATATTCGGTGACAAGCGTTTTGCTGTCGAAATCGACGGGATAAATATACAGCGACGAGGGTACTTTCGCGCCGCCGAGCAGCGAGGATTCGACGTGCAGCATCGAATTATCTTCGGGATCGACGCCGCCGCCCGCGCCGCCGCCGAGACCGGCCATGAGCATATCCATTATGCTGCCCGAATCGTATATCGCGCCGTAGCCGACGGACTGATTGAGCAGATAGTCGCTTGCGTCTATCTTGCCGTCGCCGTTGGCGTCGGTGAAGTTGATGTAGTTGACGATATAGTAAAGGTTATCGAGATAGCCGTTTTCGCTTTGGTCGATGAACTTGACTATTTCGCTGTTCAAAGCGTCGGCGCGGGCGTAATCGGTGAGGGCCTTGGTGTGGTAGAAGCCGGTGGAAAGACAGCCGTACGACACCCCTTCCTTTTTTTGCAGTATTAAATTTACCGAAAGGTCTACCGACGTAGCCGTTTGAGTATCGATGCCGGGTATTTCGATAAAGCCGCCGAGCGACATGCCCTCGACATAGGGTTTATGGATATATTCGCTGAACATATCCTTCATCATGGCGTTTAAGGCGTCGGGGGTGCGGCAGTATACGTCGTCGTTGGAGTACCAGGTGAATTTTTTGGAGTCGGGGCCGATGAATTTTGTATAATCGAAGCCGCCGTCGCCGTCCATGCCGCTGCCCACAAGCCCCACTTCCTCGTCGTACAGCTCGTTATCCACGGAATAGAAGGCGTAGTTTAAAAACTCCTTTTGGGTGAGGTAGCCGAACTGACCCATCATTAAATCGGATATGGTGTCGTTTGACGTTACCATTACGAGCGTGCTCTTATCCGAGAAGATGGCTTGCAGCTGTTCCTCGGAGAGTTCGGAGGCGTCGGTTATAACATTGCCGTCGGAATATGCCGCGACTATATCGTACTGGCTTAAAATGTACTGATAATTATCGGGCATTTCGTCGAAGGTGGCCACGGTGGAGATAGTGCCGGCGAAGTCGGCATATTCTTCCTGCTGGCGCAGTATTTCGGTGTACATGCCGCGTATGGCGGTTACCGACATGGTGCCGTCGGCAACGGTTTCGACTCCCTCTTCGACCTTGAAATCGGTATAGATGTTGTTTGCGACGTCGTACCCGTAACCATACTGCATTACGTTGTAGTATTCGTCAGGCATGGCTTCGACATAGCTTAAATACATATCGCCGATATTGTTGGTGGTGGAAAAGCCCTGCGCGAACGTGCCCAGCGTTTCCATGAGCGAGTTTACATACACCTTATCCTTTAAGCGGGTAATATCGACATCGACTTCGGCCGACTGCGAAAGGTTCATAAGCGAGGTGTAGTCTATGGCCGTTTCGGTAACCGACACGGGGTTGCCCGAAAGCATGTCGTCCTGCATGTCGTTGATGTAAGCCTGTACGCCCGAAGAGATGGCCAAAACCATTGAAACGCCTATTATGCCGATTGAACCCGCCACCGAAACCATTGCGGTGCGCTTGCCCTTGGACATAAGGTTTTTGAGCGACAGCATGAACGCCGTATTGAAGGGCATTGCCGAAAGTTTGCGGCTGCCCTTCTTCTTTTTGGCCTCCCTGCGCTCCTTTTTGGTGAGCTTGCGTTCGGGTGCGGGCGGTTCGCCCGCATAGGGGCTGCTGTCGCCCGTTACGACGCCGTCGAGCACGTTGATTATGCGCGTGGAATAGCGGCGGGCGAGTTCGGGATTGTGCGTTACCATTATTACGAGGCGGTCGCGGGAGATCTCCTTTAACAGCTCCATTATCTGAACGCTGGTTTTGGAGTCGAGCGCGCCCGTGGGCTCGTCGGCGAGCACGATTTCGGGATCGTTAATGAGCGCGCGGGCTATGGCTACCCTTTGCGCCTGACCGCCCGAAAGCTGATTGGGGCGGTTGTTTATTCTGTCCTTTAACCCCACTCTTTCCAACGCTTCGACGGCCCTGCGCCTGCGTTCGCTTTTGGAAACGCCCGAAATCATCAGCGCGAGTTCGACGTTTTGCAGTATGGTTTGGTGGGGAATGAGATGGTAGCTTTGGAATATGAAACCTATCGAGTGGTTGCGGTAGGTATCCCACTCCCTGTCGGTGTATTCCTTTGTGCTCTTGCCGTCGATAACGAGGTCGCCGGAGGTGTAGTGGTCAAGACCGCCGATGATGTTCAAAAGCGTTGTTTTGCCGCATCCCGACGGGCCGAGGATGGACACGAATTCGCTTTTGCGGAATTTGAGCGACACGCCCTTTAAGGCATGCACCGCGCCGCCGGCTACTTCATAGTCCTTTTTGATTTTTACAAGTTCAAGCATGATAAACCGCCTAACAAAAATTCTATTTCACGAATATGATAACACCGCGCCGAAAACATGTCAACAATCGGCGCGGCGCAATAAGTTAATTCACCTAATTTTCAAAATCAAGCACAAAAAACTTTGACGAAGCGGCACGAAACGGCGTTAAGACGACACGCTTCGCGTTACTTTATTAAACCTTTTCGGCAGCCGCCGCCAGTCGTGCGAGACTGCGCTGTTTGCCGAGAATGCCCATTATAGTGCAGAGGTCGGGTGAGTTGGGCATGCCTGTTACGGCTATGCGCAAGATTTCGGAGGCGTCGGCCATGTTGCCGATATATGCCGAAGGGTTTGCCTTGTAATCGCTTGTTTCGGCGGCGAAACCGCAGGCGGCGGCCACCCCTTTAAGCTTTGCAAACCATGTTTGATTGTCGTCGGCGGGGTCGTACACCTGCGCAAAGGACGAAAGCACCGCCTTTACCGTGGAGGGAGCGAAACGATAGGAGTATTCGGGCGCGAAGGCGTCGTCGAAGAAGTAATCCATAAGTCTTACGCCCTGTTCGGCGCGCTCGATGTCCTTGCGGCGTTTTTTGCTGTTCGCGCCCATTATGAGTTCGAGGATGCGCACGACGTATTCGCGGTTTTTAAAGTGTTCCCTGTCGGCGGAAGAACCGAATTCGCACACCCAGTCGTTTAAGAAATCGAACATTTCATCGGGCGAGAGAAGCGAAAGTTCGGTTTTTGAAATATCGTTGAGTTTATCCAGATCGAACAGCGCGCCGCTCTTGCCCATCTTTTCGATGGTGAATTTGAACTGCGTATAGTCGGCCGAGGGATTTTTGCGCTCCCACTCTTCGAAATTCGAGTTTAAAATTGTCATAAGATATTTTATGACGGCCTTGGGATAGTAGCCCGCTCTGCGGTAATAATCGAGGGATAGTTCGGGGTCTTTGCGCTTTGAAAGCTTTCTTTTTACGCCGCCGTCCACCTTCATCAGCGAGCAGGTGTGGCCGTATGCGGGCATGGGGAAACCCAAAACTTTAAAAAGTTCGATATGCACGGGCAGACTTGAAAGCCACTCTTCGCCGCGGATGACCAGCGTAGTGCGCATAAAATGATCGTCGACGGCGTGGGCGAAGTGGTATGTGGGAATGCCGTCGGATTTTAATATAACCACGTCCTGATCGTTTTCGGTTACGGTTATATCGCCCTTGATTCTGTCGCGGAAAGTGTACTTTACCGCGCTGTCGCCCATAGATTTAAGCCTTATAACAAAGGGCTTGCCGGCGGCGAGGTTGTCGTATATCTGCCGCTCGCTTAAATTGCGGCACTTTGCAAACCTGCCGTAATAGCCGGGGGTGAGTTTTTCGGCCGTCTGCTCCTCCCTTATCGCGCCCAGCTCTTCTTCGGTGCAGAAGCAGGGATAGGCCAGGCCGCGTTCGATGAGGTCTTTTGCGAACGCGCGGTATATTTTGGCCCTCTGACGCTGATAGTAAGGGCCGTAGTTGTTCAGCGGCGAAGAAATTTCGGCCCCTTCGTCAAAGACGACGTTAAAATATTTTAAGGAGCGGATGACCGATTCGACCGCGCCCTCCACCCTGCGCTTTTCGTCGGTATCTTCGATGCGCAGATAGAATATGCCGCCGGTGGTGTGGGCTATGCGCTCGTCGGCGAGGGCCGAATAGAGGTTGCCGAGATGTATAAAACCCGTGGGCGAGGGTGCGAGGCGGGTGACCTGCGCGCCCTTGGGAAGCTTGCGGGGGGGATACATCTCTTCGTACTTTTCAAGCGGCAGAAGGTCGCTTTCGGGAATGAGCGTTTGTGCAAGTTTTTTTAAGTCCATTATTGTTTATCCTGATGTTTATTTTTTAATCTTATAAGGCGTTTTATTGCCGCCTTGCCCTTTACCGGGTGGATTATCTGAAACAGAGCCGTCATTACCGAGATGCCCACCGCTATGCCCAGAAGGGACAGCCCCGCGGCCTCGCCGTAGTTTACGGCGGACTGCATGTCGCCGCCGAGGATGCCCTGCATCGCGTAGTACAGCGAACCGCCGGGAACGAACACGACGATGGCCGGCACGAGGAAAATGGTTGACGGTGCCTTGAATATGCGGGCGAGGATCTCGGCCACGGCCGCCGCGAAGAGCGTGGCGATGAGGTTGGCCGAAAAGGTTTCGCCCACGAAGTCCATGAGCACGAGATAGATTACGCAGGTGACTAAAATGTTGCCCACGCCTATGGCTATCTTTTTATATGCGCAGTTGAACATTACCGCAACCGCGCACGAACCTATCAGACAGGAAATTATTGCATAGGCGTAATATTCGACGCCTTCGCGCACGGGCGGCGGAAAGTCGGTTGCCATGCCGCGCAACAAAAAGAGCGACGCGCCGTATCCCGCCACTATTGCAAGAATTGCAAGCACTCCGTTTAAAAATTCGAACGCGCCCGAATATATATCGCCCGAAAACATATCGCGCACGGCGTTGCAGATCAAAAGTCCCGGCACAACCACCATTATCGTGCCTATCGTGACCATAGAAACGGAGCAGCGCGCGCCGCAGAGATTGAAGAGGGCGCACAGCAGTATCGCCATTGCTCCGCCCGCAAGCGAGAGAATGAACGTGCGGGCATAGGAATTGAAGTCGCGCCGCGAGAGCAGCACGTTTATGTAGGCCATAAGCGCGCCGATGATGAGCGAAGGCACGCCGTCGATGAGCGAACCGCCGAAAAACACCGTGAACGCCCCGGCAAGCACACCGCCGCCGGCTATTACCGCGGGCAGACTGCCGAGTCGGTTATTGTTCAAATATTCGAGGCGGCGTTCGGCCTCTTCGGGGCCGAGCTTTTTTGCGCAGATGTCGCGGGAGAGCTGGTTATAGGCTTCCATTTTGCGGAAGTCGTTTGAAACTTCGAAATTGCGCTTCATCTGCGAAACTTCGCTGCCGTCGGCCAGTTTGATGCTGCAAAGCACCATCGAGGGCAGGGCGAAAACGTTTACCTCTTCGGCCCCGCAGGAAAGGCAGATTTTTTCGACGGCTATCTCCACGCGGGAAACCGACGCCCCGCACGACAAAAGGCCCTTTGCCACGCCGAGGGCAAGGGCCAGAACTCTGTCGAAGTGACGCCTTTCGGCTTCGGCGGCGAGAGAGTCGATGCGGTGCGAGTTTTCATCCCCCGATACAGGGGGAATATTATCTGCGATAATATCCATACGCAATTATTATATCAAACCTGCACGCAATGTCAATTAAATTTAATGCGGGCGCGAAGCGTTTGACGGAGCAAAAGGACTATTGTATGACGCTGCCGCTCACATAGTCCTTTGTTATTGTCATGCCGTGCGAAGTGCAGATTATCGGCAGGGAAGACCCCGACGAAATGACGGGGGAATATACGCAGTTTTGAGCGGGGCAGTTGGCCTTTGTTACATCGACGGTGCGGTTCACCTTATCGATGGTTATGTCGTTGTACTCCCCTTCGCTTTCGCCGTGAAAGGTTAAAAGCAGGCATTCGGCCGAATTTTCGTTTACGGTTATGCGCGTACCGTCGTAAATCACGGGAGTATCGGTTGCAAAGTCGTAGGAAAAGACCTGCCGCTGATCGCTGTTGAAGCCCGCAAAGATACTTATGGAATTTGCCGAAGACCCCGACGAGGCCGCCGGAGCAAAGAACACGAACGCGCAGAACAGCGCGAGGATGAGCGCGGCGAGAACGCCGTACACGGCGATGTCCCAAGGTTTAAAGCCCTTATCGCGCCTTACCTGGTCTACCTTTTTAACCGACATGAATTTATCCTTTTAAAATTATATTCCCCTCGTCGTCGAGCGTGTTGGCAAGGGTATATTGCGGGTTATATTCGAGATCGGGCACGTTTGAAACGATGTGTTCGCACGCGCCGCCGCTGCCGCGCACTATCATCGTCACCCGGCAGTCTTTAAGCTTATTATTTATAAATTCTACCGCCTTTTCTTCGCCCATAACCAAAAGAGCCGTAGTGAGACAGTCGGCATAGGCGGCGTTTTTGCCCGTAAGCGTACAGGCCGCAATGCCCAGAGTTTTGGGCCTGCCCGTGAACGGGTCGATTATGTGGCAATAGGTATTTACTCCGTCCTGAGCCTTGTAGCATTTTTCATAGTCGCCGCTGGACGAAAGCCCCGTACTCTGCGCGTACATGCGCGCATATGTGCCGCCGAACAGAAACATATCGGGGTCGGTTAAGTTGAACTGCCAGTTGTTGTTCTGTGAAGAGTCGGCCGACTTTAATATGCTTATGCTGGACGAACCGAAGCTGAAAAAACCGTATTCGAAACCCGCTTCGTGTATCATGGCGTTTACCGCGTCGGCCGCATACCCCTTGCCTATGCCGCCGAGGTCGAGCGCGAAAGTATACTCCTCGTTTTGAAGGCCGTATACGGTTACGTCGGGCTTTATTGCGTAATACTTTCCGTCCTCCTGCACCAGTTCAAGCTCGTCCATATGCGAGGCGAGCTGTTTGAATATGGAAACATAGTGTTCGTCCGGTTCGAGCGCGGCGTTCACCACGTTGCCCGAAACCCTGTCGTAGGGCGTCTTTGTGGAGAGCGGGGCCGTGTGGGTTTCGGTGTTGAAACGGGGAGAAAATCCGAACAGATCGACCGAATAGTACACGGCGGGATTGTAGTAGCCGTTTGTGAACTCGTACATTCTTACGGCTTCTTCAAGCACGGTATACGACATTTCGTCGAGCTGCACCTTTGCGCCCGGTTCGGCCGCGTTGAAGCGGGCGATATACGACGTTGAAACCGTTGTGGAAAGCGAGGCTTCGACAACGTTGAGATACTCCTGCACCCTTGCGCCGAGCGCGTTGAGTTTTTCGATATTTTCGCTCTTTGTAAAGTCGGCCGTTACAACGAAATACGCGGGCGTATTGAACTTGTAATAGTCGGGCGACCGCATGCTTGAATAATTTTCGGGCAAGGAGCCTTCGGTCGAAGGATCGTTGAGGCCGTTAAGCGTGCAGCCCGCAAAAACGCATGCGCACAGCGCGGCGGCGGCAACGGCGGCAACCTTTTTGATTGAGGAAATTTTCATACGACTATATTATAAACATTTTTTAAAAATAAATCAAGCCCGCCGCAAGGCAGGCCTGATTTTTGGTTTTTATGTTTGAATTGCGCACTATCAGACGATTTTTTCAAGCGCGTCCTGCACGGCGAGGAGCAACCTGCCCGAACCCTGCGTCGCGCCCGTTATCATGAGGTCGGGATTTTCGACCTTGGTGGGCTGGCCATTATCGTCTACGGTGACGACTTCGGCGAGCACGTCGGCAACATCGAGGCCGATATATGCCGCAAGCAGGTCGTCTATGCCGTTTATCCAAAGATCTTTATTTTCCCAGCTGTCGGTTACTTCGACATAGTCGCTTTCTGCTATCGAAAGTCCCACAATAGTGCTGCCGAGCACGGCCACATTTACTTTTATGCCGTAATGGGGAGCTGTGTCATCCCATGCGTTGGCATAATGGTATTCGCCGGAGGCTTCGGAATAATCGGACATATTTTTTATGGCGTTCTGCACGGCGAGCAGCAACCTGCCCGAACCCTGCGTTGCGCCCGTTATCATGAGGTCGGGATTTTCGACCTTAGTGGGCTGGCCATTATCGTCTACGGTGACGCCTTCGGCGAGCACGTCGGCAACATTGAGGCCGGAGTATGCCGCAAGCAGGTCGTCTATGCCGTTTATCCAAAGATCTTTATCGCCCCAGCTGTCGGTTACTTCAATATAGTCGCTTTCGACGACGGATACATTTTTTACAACGCCGTCATTTGCTATCACCTGCACCCTTATGCCGTAATGGGGAGCTGTGTCATCCCACGCGTTGGCATAATGGTATTCGCCGACGCCGACGGAATAACCGGGAACTTTTTTAAGAGCGTCCTGCACGGCGAGCAGCAACCTGCCCGAACCCTGCGTCGCGCCCGTTATCATGAGGTCGGGATTTTCGACCTTGGTGGGCTGGCCGCCGTCGTCTACGGTGACGCCTTCGGCGAGCACATCGGCAATATTGAGACCGGAATATGCCGCAAGCAGATCGTCTATGCCGTTTATCCAAAGACCTTTATCGTCCCAGCTGTCGGTTACTTCAACATAGTCGCTTTCCGCAACGGAAACGCTTTTTATTTTGTCGCCGACAACGGCTACATTTACTTTTATGCCATAGTGGGGAGCTGTGTCATCCCACGCGTTGGCGTAATGATATTCGCCTTCGAACAGATTGCCGCCTTCGGCAACTGCCCTGTCGTAGTTGGCCGTTGCAAACAGGCCCGCGCTGAGACACAGATAATTCGATTT
>CALVWU010000018.1 GCA_944367955.1 uncultured Clostridia bacterium | reverse complement strand
TTCTATGCTTCTCTTTTTTTTAATAATTAAAAAAATGTTGGAGTGACTTCTCTCACCCCAACATTTATTATAGAACCACACGGGCGGCCGCGCAGATATGCGCGGCCGCCCGTGTATATCGTTATTTTTGCGTTTTGCCGCATTTGTCGCTCTTAAAACAATATGCGGGCCCGTCGCGCACTCTTTCGTCATAATCCGTCATAATGTTGCAAAAGCCGGCATAGTCTATGTTAAGCCCTTTTAACGGGTGCAAAAAAGGGGGACTATGTGGGAATACATCGTTAAACGCGCCGTAACCGAAGGCGAATATATCTCCGAAAGCGGTGCCACCGTAAGGGAGTGCGCCGCGCATTTCAACATAAGCAAATCCACAGTGCATAAGGATGTTACCGAGCGGCTTGCCGACATCGATCCCGCCCTGTACGACGAAGTGAAGCGGGTGCTTGCAAAAAATCTTGCCGAACGCCATATACGCGGCGGCATGGCAACAAAACTTAAATATGCGCGTATAAAAAAGGGATGATAAAAAGGCCGCGGCGCAAATTGATTTTGCGCCGCGGCCTTGCCGTGCGTTTAATTACTTTATCTCTCTTATCCAGCCGTCGGGCGCGGGCAGTCTGCCCATCTGAATGCCCGTAAGGGTTTCGTACAGTCTGCGCGTAACGGGGCCCATTTCGTCCATGCCCGAAGGAAAGTTTATCTCGTTTCCGTGGTCGTAAATCCTGCCCACGGGCGAAATGACGGCAGCCGTGCCGCAGAGTCCGCATTCGGCAAAATCTTTAACCTCTTCAAATTTTACAGGCCTGTGCTCAACCGTCATGCCCAGGATGTGCTCGGCTACATAGCACAGCGATCTGCGCGTTATCGAAGGCAATATCGAATCCGATGCCGGAGTAACTACTTTTCCGTCCTTCGTAACAAACAAAAAGTTTGCTCCACCCGTCTCTTCAACGTAAGTTCTCGTTGCGGGGTCAAGATACATATTTTCGTCAAAACCCTGTCTGTGAGCCTCCATAATGGCATGCAGGCTCATCGCATAATTAAGGCCGGCTTTTATGTGGCCCGTGCCGCGGGGCGCGGCTCTGTCAAAGTCGCTTACCCTAATGGTGATGGGCTTGGCTCCGCCCTTAAAATAAGGGCCGACGGGGGTGCAGAACATTCTGAATTCGTATTCTTCGGCGGGCTTTACGCCTATGACGGGCGAAGAACCGAAAATGTAGGGGCGGATATACAGCGTTGCTCCGCTACCGTAGGGCGGAACGTAGTCGCGGTTGGCTTTTACCACCATATCCACCGCCTGCAAAAACCTGTCCTTGGGGAATACGGGTATTTCAAGCCTTTTTGCCGACTGTTCAAGTCTTTCCGCGTTCAGGTCGGGCCTGAAAGTAACTATTCTTCCGTCCTTTGCGGTATAGGCCTTCAAACCCTCGAATGCCGTCTGCGCATATTGCAATACGCCCGCGCATTCGCTTATAGTAACTTTATCGTCCTCGGTCAGCGCGCCTTCGTCCCACTTGCCGTGCGTATAGCGCGATACATAGCGGTATGGCGTTTTTATATATCCGAATCCGAGGTTGCCCCAGTCGAGTTCTGCTGACATAACATTTACCTTCTTTATATTTTTAATACATTAATTATACTCCCGCAGAGCGGCTATGTCAATTGCACGATTGACAAAATCGCCCTCGCGCGGTAAAATATATTCGAATATGTCGCAGATCACAAGCATTGAACAACAAAAAAAGGATAAAACACGCTGCTCGGTATATGTGGACGGCACTTTTTATTGCGGATTAAAAATAGAAGTCGCCGTCAAATACCGCTTAAAGCCCGGCATGCCCATCGAAAAGAGCTTTCTCGACGGCATCCAGCTCGACAACGAAAAACTTCAGGCCACCGAAAAGGCCATGAATCATCTTTCTGCCACTTTAAAGACCGAAAAGCAGATGCGCGACTTCCTCGCTGGCAAGGGTTATACCGCGGCGGTGATAGAGTATGTGCTCGAAAAGCTTAAAGGTTACGGCTATATCGATGACTTTGCATACTGCAAAAGCTATGTAAACAGCGTAGTCGGCAAGGGCAAAAACGCCATACGTTCGCAGCTTATAAGGCGCGGCGCGGCAAGCGAGGCCATAGACGAGGCACTTTCTGCATATTCGGCAGACGAGGACGAGCTGCTGTCCGTCGCCCGCAAATACATGCGCGGCAAGCAATTCGACCGTGCGGGCATGCAAAAGACGCTCCGTCATCTGATTGCGCGCGGCTATGATTACGACGAGGCGAAAGAGGCGGTGAGCCGCCTCTTTGAAGAATGCGGCGACGCGGAGGACTGATATGATAAAATATCTTACAAACGCGCAGATGCGTGCGGCCGACAGATACACGATAGAAACGCTGAAACACAGCTCGCTGTCGCTTATGGAAAGGGCGGGCGGTGCAATTGCGGAACATACCGCGGCCGCCGCAAGCAAGAACGCCAAAATTCTTGTCGTGTGCGGCGGCGGCAATAACGGCGGCGACGGCTATGTCTGCGCCCGCCTGCTATTGTCGCGCGGTTACGACGTTAAAGTTTGGGATGTATCAGAAGGCAAGTATTCTCCCGACTGCGCCGCCGTAAAAAAGCTGTATGCAGGCGGATACGACGACGGGGTAGATTCCTGCGATATAATCGTGGATTGTATCTTCGGCACGGGATTGTGCCGAAAGGTCGAAGGCAAAGCCGCAAACGTTATACGCGCCGTAAATGCAAGCGGCGCGTATGTGATCTCCGCCGACATCCCCAGCGGAATAAACGGCGACAACGGCTTGGTGGAAGGGGTGGCGGTAAAGGCCGATATTACGGTGGCCATAGCGCAGTATAAGCTCGGCCACATTCTCGGCGACGGCGTAGATTATTGCGGAAAAGTCGTGCCGGCGGATATAGGGATAGAACCCGTCGAAGATTGCGCCGTTTCGTTCGAAGACGGCGACGTCGCTAAGCTCTTTCCTTCCAAAAACCGCAACTCGAACAAGGGCACTTTCGGTTCGGCGTGTCTGGTCGCGGGCAGTAAAAAGTATCCCGGCGCGGCCGCGCTGTGCATTGCGGGCGCACTCCGTTCGGGGTGCGGCTATGTAAAGTCGTATGTGCCCGAACAGTTAAAATATCCGCTTGCCGCAAACTCTCCGCAGGCCGTATATCTCGAAAGCCCCGATTTCGAAAGCACGGCGATGGCGGTGGGGTGCGGATTGGGTTGCGGTATCGAAACTTACGAACTCGTTTCAAATATCTTAAAAAACTACCGCGGAAAACTTATCCTCGATGCCGACGGCTTAAACGCTCTCGCGCGCTACGGCGTAGACGTTCTCAAAGACGCCGCCTGCCGGGTTATCGTCACGCCGCACATAAAGGAATTTTCGCGCATAAGCGGACTTTCGGTAGAGGAGGTGTTGTCCGATCCCGTCGGCCACGCTTGTCAATTTTCGCAAAAATATCATGTGGATGTGCTTTTAAAAAGTACTATGTCTGTCATAACCGACGGCAAAAACGTTATTATAAACACAAAGGGTTGCCCCGCGTTGGCAAAGGGCGGCAGCGGTGACATGCTTGCCGGATTGCTGTGCGGAACTGCGGCAAGGGGGCTTGATCTGCTAAAAAGTGCCGTTTGCTCAACTTATTTGTTGGGCAGGGCGGCCGAAATCGCGTCGTTATGCTACACAGAGTACTGCGTTACCGCGCTTGATATTGCAAATAAGTTGCCGCAGGCATTAAAGGAGATACTTTTAAGTAAATGATTTTACTCTTTTAATAATTTCAACGTATAATCGGCTGCCTTAAAGTCAACAATTAAATCAAGGCAGCTACATATAATATATTATACAACTGCCCCGTGGCGCGACGCGCCGGGAGGTAAACATGATAAAGCGGGGAGAACTTTACTATGCCGATCTTTCGCCCGTGGTCGGCAGCGAGCAGGGCGGCGTCCGCCCCGTGCTCGTGGTGCAAAACGACGTGGGCAACAAGTTTTCGCCTACGGTGATAGCGGCGGCGGTAACAAGCAAAATAAACAAGGCCAAACTGCCCACGCATATCGAACTTCCCTCCAACGTCTACGGACTTAACAAGGATTCGGTCATTCTGCTCGAACAGATCCGCACGCTCGATAAGCGAAGACTTAAAGAGCGCATCGGCGAACTTCCGTCCGACACCATGGATAAGGTCGACAGGGCGATTTTAATAAGTTTGGGCTTTATAAAGTAATCGCGGGGCGGGCGCGTTTTGCGTCGGCCCCTTCGCATGCGCGGCTCTTTCGCGGGCCGCATATTTTTTTGCCTTTTGTTTAAAACTAACGGTTGATTTAACGCGGCTTGTTTTTTTACCGAAAAAATAGTATAGCCTTTTAATGTTTTAAATTGCGTGCGGCGGTACATGCGGTCGGCAAATATTATCTGCCGTTCGGTTGTTATATAATTTTTACAAAATTTTTGCGGCAAAACACTTTTATTAAGCGGACGGCTGTGCTATAATCATGTTATGTTAAATAAAAAGTTTAAGCCGCATTTCGGCAAAATAAGCATGATCGCCATAATTTTGTGCGTTGCGCTTGTTGCCGTCGATCTTATTTTAAAACACTTCGAAGAGGCGCAAAAGTGGGAATTTACCGTAATTCCCGGCTTCATCTGGGTGGAGCACGGCCACCATAATTACGGCTCGGCATTTTCGTTTCTGGCCGACGCCTCGTGGGGGCCTGTATTTTTAACGGCCTTTGCCGCCGTGCTGCTTTGTGTGCTCGCAACGGCGTTCATATTTATCCCCGAACGCTTTTCGTTTTTAAAAATAGCGATGGCCATGATAATCGCCGGCGCGGTTGCAAACCTTGTCGACAGAGTGGCTTTCGGCTATGTGCGCGATTTCGTATGGGTGAACATGCTGTTTTCCACCGCCTGCTGCAACTTTGCCGATTTTTTCATCGTCTTCGGCGTGATATTTGCGGTGATCGATTTTCTGTTTTTGAACGAGTGGGCCATAATTCCTCTCACAAAGCGCGCCAAGGCCGCGCACGAACTTGAAAAACAGCGCGAGCTTGCCGAAAAACAAAAAAACGAGTCGCCCGACGATCTTTCCGAAGACGGCAGAGGCGAAAACTGATGCAAACGATAAAATTCTTGTCGCCGTCAAGCTACGGGCGCGCCGACGTGTGCCTTGCGGGGGAGCTTTCAGGTCACACCCGCTCGTCGCTTAAAAAGCTGTTCGACGGCGGCCTTGTCACCATAAACGGAAAAACGGCCAAAGCTTCGCAGAGCGTGGCCGAAGGCGAGGTGGTGGAGTGCTCTCTGCCCGATCCCGTCGAGATAGCCGCCCGTCCCGAAGATATTCCGATCGATATAGTTTACGAGGACGACGACTTTGCCATAATCAACAAACAGCAGGGATTGACCGTGCATGCCGGCAACGGCAATATTCAAGGCACTCTGGTAAACGCCCTTCTGTTTCATTTAAGCGGGCTGAGCGGAGTGGGCGGTGCTCTGCGCCCCGGCATAGTTCACCGCATCGATAAAAATACTTCGGGCCTTTTGGTCGTGGCCAAAAACGACGCCGCGCATGTGGCTCTTGCAAAGCAGATAGAGCAAAAGACCTGCCGCCGCCAATACCTCGCCCTGTTGGAGGGCAATGTAAAAGATGATTGCGGCACCGTTTCAACCTATATCGGCCGCGACCCGCGCGACCGCGTTAAGATGGCCGTGGTAAGTGCCGATAAGGGCAAGCCTGCCGTAACCGATTACAGGGTTGAACAGCGTTGCGGAGGGTATACGCTGTGCAGATTCTCTCTGCACACCGGCAGAACGCATCAGATCCGCGTTCACGCGCGGTATATCGGACACCCCGTTGTGGGCGACGACGTATACGGCATCAAAAAGCAAAAGTTTTCTCTTGCGGGACAGCTTTTGCATGCGTGCAGGCTCGAACTTACTCATCCTTCAACGGGGGAACGCATGGCCTTTACCGCGCCGCTGCCCGACTATTTTTTGCTCGTGCTCAAAAAAATCGGCTTCGATACCGATGATATAACGTTATAAAAGCTTTAAAGGAGGCTATCAATATGGCAAAGAAAACGCAAAAAACCACTACGACGAGAAGAACGGTGATCACCAACGGCGACATCGTAAGACTGTGCGCCTTTTGGGGCATGGCGGTTGCCGCCGTGCTCTATCTGGTAAGCGGGCTTATAAATCTTATAGCCAAATATACCGGCGGCCTTGGCGAAACGTTGCAAAGAGTGGTGGGAATATTCAGTCTGCTGGGCAACATAGCCATAATCGTTGCCATAGCACTGCCCGCGTATTCCTACGTTGTGGGCAAGGGCCATACCTGGCGCGTGGTATACTGGATACTTTTGGGCGTGTTTGTGCTGGGCGTTGTGTTCGGCGCAATCCCTTCCATCGTGTGATCGCGGCATTTTAAAGTTTAACGCGGTATAATGGCGGCAAGCTTAAAAACTTGCGGGCGCGCATTTCGCATGCGCGCCCGCATTTTTCTTTACAAGCCCGCCCTTTTAAGGTATAATGTATGCGAAAAAATATTAATAAGGTTTAAATTATGGCAAATCCGCTGGTTGCTATCGTCGGCAGACCAAATGTCGGCAAGAGCACGTTTTTTAATAAGGTCGTCGGCCGCAAAATTTCAATAACCGAGGACAGGCCGGGCGTCACGCGCGACAGGCTGTATGCCGATGCCGAGTGGCGCGGCAAAAATTTTTCTCTCGTCGATACCGGCGGCATAGAATTAAAGTCGGACGACACCATGTGGAAGGAGATAAAAAAACAGGCCGAAGTCGCCATCGAAACGGCGCAGGTGATCCTGTTTTTCGTCGACGGAAAGGAGGGGCTCACCACCTCGGATTACGATGTGGCCGATATGCTCCGTCGTTCAAAAAAGCCCGTCATTTTAGTCGTAAACAAGATAGACGAGTATTCCGAAGATAAGATATTCGAGTTCTATTCCCTCGGCCTCGGCGAACCTTTCCCCGTTTCAAGCGAACACTCCACGGGTATAGGCGACGTTTTAGACGAAGCTGTAAGCTGGTTCGAAAAATATGACAACGAAGAGGACGACAGCATAAAAATAGCCGTTGTGGGCAAGCCCAACGCGGGCAAAAGCAGCCTTGTTAATAAACTTTTGGGCTTTGAACGGTCTATCGTCACCGATATTGCCGGTACTACCCGCGACGCGATAGATACCAAATTTTCATATGACGGAAAAAATTATACCATAATCGACACCGCCGGCATACGCAAAAAGTCGAAGGTGGAGGACGATGTAGAGTATTATTCGGTTATGCGCGCCTTCGACGCGGTTCGCCGCGCCGACGTGTGTTTGCTGGTGGTTGACAGCACGGAAGGCCTTACCGAACAGGATACAAAGATAATCGGCTATGTGCACGAACAGGGCAAGCCTTCGGTTGTGGTGATGAACAAGTGGGATCTTGTCGAAAAGGATACCCACACGATAAACAGGTTCGAAGATAAGCTTAAAGAAGATTTAAAGTTTATGGATTACTTTAAATCGATATATGTATCCGCCAAGACGGGACAGCGCACCGAAAGGATAATGTCCGCCGTGGACGAGGTGTATGCCAACGCGCGCAGGCGCATCGCCACCGGTACGCTGAACGACCTCATTTCGGATACCGTCCGCGCCAACGAGCCGCCTTCGTATAACGGTCGCCGCTTAAAGGTATACTATTCCTCGCAGGTATCGATTGCGCCGCCCACGTTTGTGCTGTTTGTAAATTCCACCGACCTCTTGCACTTTTCATACGAACGTTTTCTTGAAAACACTTTAAGAAAGTGCTTCAACTTTCAGGGCACTCCCATAAAAATTTTAACAAGGGAAAAGAGCGATAAGCAGTAGGGGGCACTTGTATGTACGTCTATTTTTCTCAAATATGGTATTGGTTGCTGTTGGGTGCGGTCTGCTCGTACTTTTTGGGCTGTTTCAATTTTGCCGTGCTCATTTCAAAATTAAAGCACAAGGATATACGTTCCCAGGGCAGCGGCAATCCCGGCACCATGAATATGTCGCGCACGTTCGGTTTGAAGATTGGCCTTATAAACTTTTTGTGCGACGCTCTCAAAGGCATAATCCCCGTAATGGTGGGACACCTTGCCTTTGCCGGAATGTTTTTTGCTCTGCCCGCCGTTCCGCCGTCGCCTGAGGGAATCGTTGCCGAAGCGGGCGTAAACGTGGCCGTTTCGGATTTTGCGCGCTATCTGTTCGGGTTGTGCGCCGTGGTGGGCCATGTGTTTCCCGTAACCATGAAATTCAAGGGTGGCAAGGGTATCGCCACAACGCTTGGTGTGTTCACCTGCGGCGTCACCTGCGAAGTCGGCTGGTTCTTCCCCGTCGCGTTCGCCTTTCTTGTGTTCATCGTGTTCTACATATATGTATTCGAGTGGGGTTCGATGGGTTCGCTTATCGGTGTTTCGGGCTTTACCGTATGGCAGGGCGTAATATTCTTTCTGCGCTATCAGGCGCAGCTTTCAAACGCATACGTTATAGCAACGTTTATGCTGTTGCTTGTGTTCAATCTTATAACATGGATAGCCCACCACAAAAACCTTTATCGGCTTATGGGCGGCGAAGAGCACCGCACCTCCATCAAAAAAATGCTTCACAAAAAAAAGAATAAAGCATAATAAAAAACGTAAACGCCGTTGCGGGATGGCCATCCCGCAGCGGCGTTGCATGTTTACAGGCTGAATTTTATTTAAAATGTGTAAAGTTTTCCTGCTTCAACTATTGAATTTTGCCAGTATGCATCCTCTATTGCGCTGTAAGCTTCAAATCCTGCCTCCGGCACATATACCTTAAAGTCTTCGGCGTCCCACGTACCGCCGAATAAATCTCTGCCTATTTGCGGCGGAACCTCGCTTAAAAACGTAACTGTTTTTAAATTGTTGCACTCGTCAAAAGCACCGTCGCCGATACAACCGCTGAACGCATAATCGTCGATGCTTGTTACGCCTTCGGGAACGATAAGTTCTGCTGCATCTTTTGCGAAAAAATGCAATATTTTAAATGTTAAAAAACGCCGTGCCGCAAGAAAATTGCGGCACGGCGTTTAAAAACTTCTATTTTTCATTTTTTTTATCGTCAGGTTTGTTTTCAAGCGAAATTATCGAGTATTCCGCGGCGGGGTTTTCGTCGAGAACGGCTTGCACAAAATCGGTGTGCTTTTCTTTATCTATAATTATATTAAGACAGCTGCCGTCTTTAAGGCAAACGGTAAGTTTGTCGTTTTCACGGTTAAGCACAAGGCTTTCTATATCGTCTGCGGAATAGTTGCTGTGAATAAAGCCCAACGCAGCCCTGAATTTTTTGTCTCCGACGCCGTAATACGAACGGCATAAAATGCCGATGAGTATCGCGCCCGCGGCAATCGAAACCAAAAAGGTGAGAGTGTATTGCACGACGGGCAGCGCGGGGTTTACGGCTTCGGCCGTTCCCTCGGTTATGCAGAGATAAATATTAAATGCAATGGCTGCAGCGCAGGCGGCAAGACCTATTATTATAAAAACGATTATTGTCACGGGAAAGCGGTAACGGAATTTTTTCATGCTTATATTATAATGCTGCATTCAAAAAAAGGCAACCGCGCGGCCGCGCAAATTTTATTTTATTTGCGCTGAGGGCTTGAAAAAAATTGCGCAATGTAGTAAAATAAGTATATTAATTGATTTTTGCCGGGCCGCAGTGCTTAAGTAAAGCGGGTAATGCGGCTGTCTGCAACACATAAGGAGTTTTTTGATGATAAAGCTTATAAAAGGCGGAGTCTACTATATCGGCGGAAAACTTGTAAAGGAAAACGTGGCGTTTATGCGCGAAGCGCAAAAGCTCGAAGCGGTAAAAGGTACGCTTGCATACGGCATTCTGTCTTCCCACAATAAGGGCGATTCCGAAAACTTGAAGATCAAGTTCGATGCCCTCGTTTCGCACGATATAACTTATGTGGGCATAATCCAAACGGCCAAGGCTTCGGGATTGAAAAAATTCCCCGTGCCCTACACGCTTACAAACTGTCACAATTCTCTGTGCGCCGTCGGCGGCACCATCAACGAAGACGATCACGTCTTCGGACTTTCCGCGGCAAAAAAGTACGGCGGCAACTACGTTCCGCCCCATCTTGCGGTAATACATCAATACATGCGCGAAATGCAGGCTGGATGCGGCAAAATGATCCTCGGCTCGGACAGCCACACCCGTTACGGCGCGTTGGGCACAATGGCCGTGGGCGAGGGCGGCCCCGAACTTGTTAAACAGCTTCTCGGTCAAACTTACGACGTCGCCCGTCCCAAGGTTATCGCCGTATACCTTAAAGGAAAGCTGAAAAAGGGAGTCGGCCCTCACGACGTGGCCATAGCCATGGTGGGCGCGACATTTAAAAAGGGCTTTGTAAAAAACTGTGTGCTCGAATTCATAGGGCCGGGCATAAAAAATCTTTCGATGGACTACCGCTGCGGCATCGACGTGATGACCACCGAAACGGCGTGTCTTTCCTCCGTTTGGGAAACGGACGATGTTACGCGCGAGTATTTTAAGCTTCACGGCAGGGAACAGGAATTTAAACCCATGCATCCCACCGATCCCGCATATTACGACGGAGCCGTTGTTATCGACCTTTCGCGCGTGGAGCCCATGATAGCTTTGCCTTTCCATCCGTCCAATGCGTATACCATACGCGAAGTTATCGATAACTCCCGCGAAATTTTGGGAATGGTAGAGGAGGTGGGCAATAAATTAAAGGGCGACTGCGGCAAGCCGTTCAAATTGCTTGATAAAGTTCTTCCCGACGGAATACATGTAAGCCAGGGTATAATAGCCGGCTGTGCTGGCGGCACATACGAAAACATTGCCGAATCCGCCGAAATTCTGCGCGGCAAGGGCTGCGGCTGCGACGAGTTTTCGCTGAGCGTATACCCTCAAAGCCAGCCCGTATTCAAATGCCTTGCCGACAACGGCTATATCTCGTCGCTCATGGACAGCGGCGCGATAGTTAAAACGGCATTCTGCGGCCCCTGTTTCGGTGCGGGCGATACCCCTGCCGATAACGCCTTTTCGATACGCCACACCACGCGCAATTTTGAAAACAGAGAGGGGTCAAAGCTCGGCGAACACCAGCTCTCCGCCGTCGCGCTTATGGACGCCCGTTCAATAGCCGCAACTGCGGCCAACGGCGGTGTGCTTACGCCGGCAACCGAGGCAAACTTCACTAAAAAAGTTAAAAAATATTATTTCGATAAGTCTATATACGACCGCAGAGTGTACCGCAGCGAGCTGCATCCCGATAAAAAGGCCGAACTTGTGTACGGCAACAACATTGCCGACTGGCCCGAACAGATAGCTCTTGCCGACAACTTGCTAATAAAGGCGGTTTCGGTAATATCCGATCCCGTAACCACCACCGACGAGCTCATCCCCTCCGGGGAAACGTCGTCGTACCGTTCGAATCCTCTGCGCCTTGCCGAATTTGCTCTTTCGCGCAAAGATCCCGAATATGTCGGCCGCGCTAAACAGGTACGGGCGGCGGAGGAAGAGCGAAGGCGCACCGGCAAACTTCCGCAGGCGGTGCTTGACGAAGTGGGTATTCGGATAGCCGAAGACACAATGTTCGGCAGTTGCGTCGTGGCAAAAAAGCCCGGCGACGGTTCCGCGCGCGAGCAGGCGGCGTCCTGTCAGCGCGTATTGGGCGGCGTTGCCAACATCGCGCTTGAATATGCAACAAAACGCTACCGCTCAAACCTTATAAACTGGGGCATGCTGCCGCTCGTTTGCAAAAATTTTGATTTTAAAGCGGGCGATTATATCTATATCGAAAACATTACCGGCTATGTAACGGCGGATGACCCCTCTATCCCCGCAAAACATATCTCCGGCGGAAAGGTTAAAACCATCTATTTAACTCTCGGTGCTCTCACCGCCGAAGAAAAACAGATAATTTTAAAGGGCTGCCTTATAAATTACAATAAAAGGTAATATGAAGTTTTCATTTATAAACGGCAACGGCATTAAACTGCTCGCTGCCGTTTTAATGGTTATCGACCATATCGGCGCGATATTCTTTCCGCAGATTGTGTGGCTGCGCTGTGTCGGAAGAATATCCTTTCCGTTGTTTGCGTATATGCTGGCGGTGGGTTGCAAATATACACGCAACAAAGTTTATCGCTTTTTGCTGCTGTCGGCTGCCGCTGCAATATGTCAGTCGGTATATTTTGCCGTAACCGGCAGTTTGCGGCTGAATATATTTTTCACGTTTGCTCTCTCGGCTCTGCTCATATATTGTCTTCGCGGTTTGGGCGACTGCATAATGCGCGGTGCGGGTGCGCTTATATGTCTGCTGCCATGCATGGCGTTTGCGGGTATGGTTTTCCTTACTTATTTGCTGTGCTCCGTTTCCGATATAAACGGCGTTCCGTTCGGTGTGGAGTACGGTTTTTGGGGCTGCATGCTGCCCGTTTTTCCCGCGGCGGCGGATGTCGCGCTCGAAATTTCCAAGGCCGAAATTTTTCCTTCTTTAAGGCGGTTTGCCTGCATTTTTTCCTTTGCCGCGGGACTTGTGCTTTTAAGCGCGTTCCATTCAAGCGTCATTCAGTGGTACTGCATGTTCTCGCTTGTGCCGCTCGTGTTTTATAACGGTATGCGCGGTAAGCTCAATTTAAAATATTTTTTCTACATTTTTTATCCTGCGCATCTCGCCCTGTTTTATTTAATTTCGCTGTTGATATAAAAACGCTTGCATGCTTTTGCCGTTTATGGTATATTCATGTTGCCTGAGTTTAAAGGTTCTGCCTGAAAGCAAAGGGGCGATATTTTGTTTTGCACGGCTGTTTCTGCGCGGGCAGTTTGCCGTACGCCTTCCTTTGTTATTGGCAGAGGGAGGTTTTTTTATGTCCGAAAAGCGGCTTGCCGTAATATCGCTTATAGTTGAAAACCGTGAACAGAGCGCGAGGATAAACGGTATTCTTTCCGATTATGCCTGCTACATAGTGGCGCGCATGGGCGTGCCTTATAAAGAGCGCGGCGTAAGCGTGATATGCCTTATCGTCGACGCTCCCAACGAGATTATCAATACCGTAACGGGCAAGATAGGCATGCTTGATGGCGTCAGCGCGAAAACTCTCGTAAGCAAGTTAAAATAATATTTTTGAGATGTAAGGCCGGATGCCTGACGTCGAAAAGGAGTTTTGTATGAAAAAATTTGTAAAGATAGTTGCGGCGGCTTCGCTTGCCGCATGTGTGTCGTGGTCGTTTGCGTCGTGTGCGCGGGACGGGTCGGACGGGGGCGTTGTTTCGGTGTACATGCCCGACGGCGCGCCCGCCCTCGCAATGGCGCAGTTGATGGTGGAGGAGCCCGACCTCGGCATCGAAACCAAGTACAGCGTGGTGGACGCCAACACCATTCAAACATATGTGTCGGGCGGCAGTGCGGATGTGTGCATTCTGCCGGTAAATGCTGCGGCGGCCGTGGCCGGCGACGGTAAAAGCTATACCATGCTCGGCGTCGTTACGCACGGCAATCTGTATATGCTCTCCGCAAAATACGATCAAAACGTAACTTCTGAAAATCTTACCTCGCTCGTCGGAAAGTCTGTCGGCTGCATACAGCTTCAAAGTTTTGTGGGAACGGTTTTAAAGGCTGTTCTCGAAGATAAAGGAATTCCTTACACTGTTGTCGAAGATGTTTCTCAGGCCGATGAGGGAAAGGTCAATCTTATAAATATCGCAAACCCCGCAACCGAGATCACTCCCGCGGCCGAATTCGACTATATGGTGGCCGCCGAACCGGTCGTGACCGCCAAAACCTCAAACGGTGCGATTAAAGTGGTGGGCGATCTTCAGCAGCTGTATGGCGAAGGCGGCTATCCCCAGGCCGTAATGGTCGCCAAAAATTCGCTTGCGGAAGACGAGCCCGAATATATAACGGCCCTCATATCCGCCGTTACCGAGAGTGCGGAGTGGATCGTTTCCGACTATGCCTCCGCGGAAGATATAGTCGAGGCGGTAAACGGCAACGGCGGCGCAACTTTAAACGTTAACAATTTAAAGCCTCAAACCATCTCCCGCTGCGCAGTAAGCTTTCAAACCGCTCTTTCCGCCCGCGAAGAGGTGCTGGCGTTCATTCAAAAGTACAATGCCGTTACTCAAAGCGACATAAAAGTTTCGGATAGCTTCTTCTATGGCTATGGCGCATAAATCTGCCGCGAAAGCCGGCATAAAAAAGTTTTACGTTCCGCTCATATCGGTGTGCGCCATAGTTTCGATGTGGCTCGTCTGGCTCATTGCGTATTATGCCGTCGGCAACGAGTATGTCGTTCCGTCCATCGGCGGTACGGTCGCCGAAATCGGCGGGCTGTTAATTTCCGCCGACTACTGGCTGGCCTTCTGCATGACCCTTCTGCGCACTCTCGGCGCGTGGGCGGTTTCATGTGTCGTCGGCGTCGCGTTGGCGGCGGTATCTGCGGCCGGCAGGGGAGCGCGCGCGTTTATCGAAACGTTTGTGTCGGTGTTTCGTACGTTGCCCGTCATGGCCGTAACGCTTATGCTGCTTATATGGACAAGCCGAGGCGTTGCGCCGATGATAGTTGCGTTTTTAACCGTCTGCCCGATTATGTACGCTCAACTTATGGCGGCATACGACGGCATTGACGGCGGATTGCGCGACATGGCGGCCGTATACGGCGTTTCCCGCTTTGAAAGGATTGTAAAAATATATTTTCCGCAGATGCTTCCGCCCGTGCTCGCGCAGACGGGCGCAAACATTTCGCTCGCTTTGAAAGTCATTATTTCGGCGGAGGTGTTAAGCAGCACTTTCCGTTCGCTCGGCGGGATGATAAACGATGCGAACATGTTTTTGCGCACTTCGCAGATGTTCGCGCTCACCATAACCGTACTCGTCGCCGGCGGACTTATTGAGTGGAGCTTCGGCAAACTTGCCCGCATCACGGATAAATGGACGGGGGGAGGGGTAAAGTGATAATAAAAGGTCTGTGCAAAAGTTACGGCGGCTGCACTGTGTTCGTCAATTTCGATTTTGAAATACCCGACGGCAAAGTCACCTGCGTTCTCGGCGAAAGCGGTGCGGGCAAAACCACGCTTTTAAACGTGCTTGCCGGACTCACTCCGTTTACGGGCGTTGTTCCCCGAAAAAAGTGTTCGTACATTTTTCAGCGGCCCGCGCTCGTGCCCAATCTTACCGTTGAGGGCAATCTTAAACTGATATGCAAAGACGGGACAAAGACGGCCGATATGCTTAAAAGAGTGGGGCTGGAAGCAAAGCGCGGCGTCTATCCGGCCGCCCTTTCGGGAGGCCAGGCGCAGAGGGTGGCCATAGCTCGTGCGTTCCTTTATCCCGCCGAACTCGTGCTGATGGACGAACCTTTCTCGTCGCTCGATTTAAAGTTGAAGATAGAGATGATGGAGCTGTTCAAAAGCATAGCGGCCGAAAGCGGACGTACGGCCGTATTCGTTACGCACGACGTCGACGAAGCGTTGTATCTCGGCGACAGAATAGTCGTTCTCTCGTCGGGTAAAATAGTTTTCGAATGCGAAAACGTTCCCGACGGCGCATTCGGCTGCGGCGCGCGCCGCGCTGAACTCGTCAAAGCACTCGTCGACGGTTAAAGTCAATTGTTTACAAGATAGTCTGTATTGCCGCGGGCGGCGGCCGGGTCTCGGCCGCCGCCCGCGGCAATCTGTATTTGCTTAGCGGTTGCGCAAAAAAATTGTGCGCAAAATGTAAAAAACCTGCCCCAAACATTTTTATTTTTGTCGGCATATGTGATATAATTTGTATAAGGAAATTTTTTCAACGCAAAATATGCGATTTTTCGCGGATATTTTATATAGGAGATTTGTCTATGCCCAAGGTAGCAGTTTTAATGGGTTCTAAATCAGATTTTCCCGTGGTCAAACCCGCGGTTGCGGCTCTTAAAAGCATGGGAATAGAGGTGCAGGTGCATGTGATCTCGGCACACAGAACGCCCGAAGAGGCACACGATTTCGCTTCCAAGGCAAAGGATAACGGCATAGAGGTGATAATATGCGCGGCGGGCAAGGCCGCGCACCTCGGCGGAGTGATCGCCGCATACACCACCCTGCCCGTAATAGGGTTGCCCGTCAAAACCGATATGATGGGCGGGCTCGACAGTCTGCTTTCGATAGTGCAGATGCCGTCGGGCATACCCGTTGCAACCGTTGGCGTAAACGGCGGCGAAAACGCAGGCCTTCTGGCCGCGCAAATCCTCGGCATAAAATATCCCGCAGTTGCCGCGTCGCTTTTGGAATTCAAGGCGAAGATGCGCAAAAAGATAAACGAAGACGACGCTTGCTTGCAGGCGGAGTTAAAGGACTTATAATATCATCTTCCCGCCCGCAGTCACGCTGCGGGTTTGTGAATTTATTCACGATTAAGGCGATGTAACATCTTAATTTTAAGGTGTTCCTTACAATTCTTACTTTCAGTAAATAAATCTTAAGGAGATTTTCTCATATGGAAAAGAAAGAACAGCTCTACGAAGGCAAGGCCAAAAAGGTGTTTGCCACCGACAATCCCGACTATGTTATAGTTTCATATAAGGACGACGCGACGGCGTTCAACGGCCTTAAAAAGGGTACGATAGCCGGCAAGGGCGTTATCAACAACAAGATGTCTAATATGATGATGCAGATGCTTGAAAAAAAGGGTATACCCACCCATTTCGTCGAGCAGATCGACGACAGAAACACCGTGGTTAAAAAGGTGCAGATAGTTCCCCTCGAAGTCATCATAAGAAACGTTGCCGCCGGCAGCTTTTCCAAGAGGTACGGCGTGGCCGAAGGCACGGCTTTCTCCTCGCCCACTATAGAATTTTCTTACAAGAACGACGATCTCGGCGATCCGCTCATCAACGATTACCACGCGCTCGCTTTAAACCTTGCAACCAAGGACGAGATCGAAACCATTAAAAACATGGCGTTTGCCGTAAACGACGCCATGAAGGAGTTCTTCAAACATCTCAATATCGATCTCATCGATTTCAAGCTCGAATTCGGCAGATTCCACGGCCAGATAGTGCTTGCCGATGAAATTTCGCCCGATACCTGCCGTTTCTGGGAGGCAGGCACATGGGATACGACAAAGCACACCAGCCTCGATAAGGATAGATTCCGCCGCGATCTCGGCGGCGTGGAAGACGCCTATCAGGAAGTTTTCAAACGTCTTACGGGTGAATAAGGCATGGGCGGATTTTTCGGAGCGGTAAAAAGGAGTAGCGCGGTATTCGACGTGTTCCTTGGCACCGACTATCATTCACATCTCGGCACCAAGCGCGGCGGCATGGCGGCCTACGATTCCACTATTGGCTTGCAGCGTGAAATACACAACATCGAAAACGCGCCCTTCCGCACCAAGTTCGAGCGCACTCTTTCCGAAATGCGCGGAAACGCCGCCATCGGCTGCATAAGCGATACCGATCCCCAGCCTCTTTTAATGATGTCAAAACTGGGCATGTATGCCATAAGCACGATAGGCATCATCAACAATGCCGAAGCGTTGATGGCAAAGATACTCTCCCGCGGCGGCTATTTCGACGCGATGACGGGCAGCAAGGTCAACTCCAACGAACTTGTAGCCGCGCTCATCAACAGCAAGGATTCGTATGTCGAAGGCATCCGATATGCCCAGGAAGTTATCGAAGGCACCGCCTCGATACTCATACTCACCGACAGGGGCACGTTGATTGCCGCAAGGGACAAGGTGGGCAGGCTGCCCGTTCAACTCGGCAAGGGAGCCGACGGCTACTGCGTTTCTTTTGAAAATTTCGCCTACAAAAAACTGGGGTATTCCGACTACCGCGAGCTCGGCCCCGGCGAAATCGTGGAAATTTCCGCCGACGGCGTAACCACTCTCGCGCCTGCCGGCGAAAAGATGCGCATATGCGCGTTTTTATGGTCGTATTACGGCTATCCCACTTCGGCGTACGAGGGCGTTAACGTGGAGATGATGCGCTGCAAGAACGGCGAAATTTTCGCGCGCGCCGACGCCAAGACCCACGACATACACGAAATCGATTATGTGGGCGGCGTACCCGATTCGGGCACTCCCCACGCGATAGGCTATGCCAACGCGTGCAAGGTGCCTTTTGCGCGCCCCTACATAAAATATACCCCCACATGGTCGCGTTCCTTTATGCCCGTCAACCAGTCCGAACGCAACAAGATAGCCAAGATGAAGCTTATACCCGTTCACGAACTGATCGACGGCAAACGGCTGCTCCTCGTCGACGATTCCATCGTCCGCGGAACGCAGCTAAGGGAAACGGTTGAATTTTTATATTCCCACGGTGCAAAGGCCGTGCATATGCGCTCGGCATGTCCTCCCATAATGTACGGCTGCAAATATCTCAACTTTTCGCGCTCGTCAAGCGATATGGATCTTATAACTCGCCGCACCATGGCCGAACTCGAAGGCGACGACGCCATCAACCATCTCGAAGAGTACAGCCGCTCGGATACCGAGCGCGGCAAGGCCATGCGCAACGCCATATGCGATAAATTCAAGTTTGAATCGCTCGAATTCCAGTCGCTCGAAGGTCTTATCGAAGCCATAGGCATCGAGCCCTGCAAGCTGTGCACCTATTGCTGGACGGGTAAAGAGTAACGTAAATTTCTGCATACTGCATGCCCGGCGCGCCGCCTGTTTTCGGCCGGCGCGCACGGCTAACGGTTATTTGTGCGTCTGCCCAAGGCGTATTCGGTTACGGACGGGCTTACGCAAATATATTTTATCATTTATGGACGATATTCAATCGGAAATTCATGAAGAATGCGGCGTATTCGGCGTGTATTCGCAGGAAAACCGCAATGTGGCCGCCACGGTATATTACGGACTGTACGCCCTGCAGCACCGCGGGCAGGAGAGTGCCGGTATAGCCGTTGCCTACGGCGATAAAATATCCTGTTACAAAGGTATGGGGCTTGTGCCCGAGGTGTTTGCCGACGGCAATTTGCAAAAGCTGCCCGAAGGCGATATTGCGATAGGGCACGTCCGTTATTCCACAACGGGCGCAAGCATGCTTTTAAACGCCCAGCCCGTCGTGTTCACAGGCAAATGCGGAGCAACAGCCCTTGCGCACAACGGCAACCTCGTAAACACGAAACAGCTGCGCGACATGCTCATCGAGCGCAACGCCGTTTTTCAGACGACTATCGATTCCGAGGTCATGGCCGTGCTTATAAACAGCCTGTCCGACGGGGATATAATCAACGGCATAAAGCGCGCCTGCGCCATGTTCAAGGGGTCGTACGCCCTTGTTATAATGACGGCGGATAAGCTTATAGCCGTGCGCGATCCTTACGGAATAAGGCCGCTGTGTCTGGGCAGCATTGCCGACGACTATGTTGTCGCCAGCGAATCGTGCGCTCTCGACGCGGTCGGGGCCGATTTTATGCGCGACGTAAAGCCGGGCGAGATACTCGTTATCGATTCCAAGGGCATACATTCGCATATGATGGATAACACTCCCGAACGCAGCGCGATGTGTATATTCGAATACATATACTTCGCCCGCCACGATTCGGTGATCGACGGTTGCAGCGTATACGCCGCGCGCAAACAGGCGGGCAGACTGCTTGCCAAATATTATCCCGTGCAGGCCGACCTCGTTTCGGGCGTACCCGATTCGGCCAACGTCGCCGCGCACGGATATGCCGAAGAGAGCGGCATACCTTTTGTCGAAGCTCTTGCAAAGAACAGGTATGTGGGCAGAACTTTTATTCAGCCCGACCAGTTGTCGCGCGAAAACAGTTTAAGCGTAAAGATGAACGCTTTGCGCTCCAACGTGAACGGCAAGCGCGTGATAATAATCGACGATTCGATAGTGCGCGGCACAACGATGCGCAAAATAATAAAGATGCTGCGAGGCGCGGGTGCAAGCGAAGTGCATATACGCATATGCTCGCCCATAGTAAAACATCCCTGTCATCTCGGCATCGACATTCAAACATACAATCAGCTGATAGGCGCGTACAAGAATGAAGAAGAGATTTGTCGCAGCCTCGGCGCGGACAGCATAAAGTACCTTTCGATAGAACAGCTTGTTCAAACATGCCGTGATGCAAAACTCGATTTCTGCCTCGGCTGTTTCAACGGCGTCTATCCGTATTCGGCACGGGAGTACGAAGCCGATAAATTCAAATTACAATAAAAACAATTCGGAGAATATAAACAATGGCAATATCGTATAAAGACAGCGGCGTTGACGTAGAGAGAGGTTACGAAGCCGTAAAACTCATGCGCGAACACGTTAAATCGACGTATACCGAAGGGGTTTTGGGCGACATAGGTTCGTTCGGCGGATTTTTTGAGCTTGCAAAGGGCAAGTATCGCAATCCCGTGCTCGTTGCGGGTACCGACGGCGTGGGCACAAAGTTAAAGTATGCTTTCATCGCCGATAAGCACGATACCATCGGCATCGACGCCGTGGCCATGTGCGTAAACGACATAGTGTGCCAGGGCGCGCAGCCTCTGCTCTTTTTGGACTATTTTGCAACCGGCCGTCTCTCTCCTCAAACGGTGGCAACGGTCGTTTCGGGCGTTGCCGAAGGCTGCCGTCAGAGCGGCGCGGCCCTTATCGGCGGCGAAACTGCCGAAATGCCCGGATTCTATCAGGACGGAGAGTATGATATTGCCGGTTTTGCCGTAGGCATTGTCGAAAAAAATAAAATAATCAACGGCAAAAAGATAAAGTCGGGCGACGTGCTCATCGGTTTAAAGTCAAGCGGCATACATTCCAACGGCTATTCGCTCGTAAGAAAGCTGTGGGGCGAAGATATCGAAACTCTTTCAAAGTACGACGAGGAGTTGGGCGCAAAACCCATCGACGTGCTTTTAACCCCCACAAGAATATATGTGCGTTCCATTCTCGAACTCATTAAAAACATAAAGGTAAAGGGCATCGCACACATCACGGGCGGCGGCTTTATCGAAAATATTCCCCGCATCTTCCCCGAAGGCATAGGGTGCAGAATAGATACAAAGTCGTACGAAGTTCCCGCCGTATTCAAAATAATGCAAAAGCGTGCGGGCATAAAAAAAGAGCAGGCCTACAACACCTTCAACATGGGTATAGGCATGGTTGTGTGCGTTGCCAAAAAGGATGTCGAAGAAACCATCGCCCGGCTTGAATCCACCGGCGAAGAGTGCGTTGTGATAGGCAAAACCTGCAAGGGCAGCGGGGTAAAACTGGTATGAAGCGCATAGCCGTGTTCGCCAGCGGCGGAGGTACCGATTTTCAATCGATAATCGACGCTAACGGGCGGGAGCATTTTTGCGATATAGCCTGCCTTATCGCCTCAAAGGACGGCATAGGGGCAATAGACCGCGCAAAAAATCACGGAATTCCTTACAGGGTGTTTGCAAAAAAGGACTATCCCGACCTCGAAGAGTTGTATTCAAAGCTCGGCTTTTATCTGAACATGCTGGGCGTCGACTACATAGTTCTCGCCGGCTGGCTCAAAATAATACCCGAAAGTTTTATAAAGTCATTTGCCGACAGAATAATAAACATTCACCCTTCGCTTGTCCCTTCGTTTTGCGGTGCGGGGTACTACGGTTTAAAAGTGCATGCGGCCGTTTTGGATTACGGCGCAAAGATTTCGGGCTGCACGGTGCATTTCGTAAACGAAGTGCCCGACGGCGGCGCGATAATCGCACAGCGTGCGGTAGAAGTTAAGGGGGACGACACTCCCGAAAGTTTGCAGGCGCGAATTTTAGAGGTCGAACACAGCCTTTTGCCCTATTGCGTAAAACAACTCTGCCTCGGCAACATAATAAAGGACGGCCGAAAGGTCACAATAAAAAACTGAATTAATATTAAGGGGATATGATGAATAAGAATGGTGTGCTAAACGTAATCTACGGCATTGCCGTCTTCGTCGCTTTTGTAAGTGCCGTCGCGCTTTTGTACGGCGCAATTGAGCTGTTGTGCAATACAACGTTTTATACTGAAAAAAATATCAGCGAAGATTATTCGTACGTTTATCTATATTCTCCCGGCAAGACTTTTTACTCTTTTCAGGTACCGCTCGGCTGGTTTTTGCTTTTAACCGCAATTGCCGCAATTGCAGGCTGCGTCTGCGCACTCTTTGCCGTATTCGGCAAAAGGACTGCGGTTAAAAGGGTTTCATTCTGCATGGTGTGCGCGGTCGTGGTTGCTATTATTATATTTTTAATCGCGGGCATGGGCGTTTGGAATACAAAATATCAGAGTTTTTGGGATGAAGATCATATATATAACGGGGGTTATCCTGCTATTATATTGTATAGTTCGTCTTTTGTGATATATTCGGCATATATGACCTCAATGGTGCAGTTGCTTGCCGTATTTGCCGTAATAGCCGGCGTGTTGATATACCGTGCAGTCACGCTGCGCAAAGCCGGACGCGGCGGCGAATCCGCTTTTAGCGACGGGCAGGCCGAACGGGTTGCGGACGAGTAACAATAAATAATAAAACAATAATTAATATAGGAGATACCAGTATGGAAATGAAGAAGAGGGCTCTTGTCAGCGTGTCGGACAAGGCAGGCGTGGTGGATTTTTGCAAAGGTTTGGCCGATTGCGGCTTTGAAATTATTTCCACCGGCGGCACGGCAAAGGTTTTAAAAGAAGCGGGATTAAAAGTTATAGGCATATCCGAAATAACGGGCTTTCCCGAATGTCTCGACGGCAGGGTAAAGACCCTTCACCCCAACGTTCACGCGGGTCTTCTCGCCATGCGTTCCAATCCCGAACACATGAAGCAGCTCGAAGAGCTGGGTATCAACACCATCGATATAGTGTGCGTAAACCTCTATCCTTTCAAAGCTACCCTTGCCAAAGGAGCCGATTTTGCCGAATGTGTTGAAAATATCGATATAGGCGGCCCTACCATGATAAGAGCTGCGGCAAAAAACTATCAGGACGTTGCGGTAATAGTCGACCCGAAGGACTACGGTAAAGTGCTTGAAGAGTTAAGGGCCGGCGGCGTTTCACTTCAAACCAAAAAGTATCTGCAATACAAAGTTTTTGCGCACACCGCGGTTTACGACAGTCTCATTTCCAACTACCTCGCTTCGCAGCTGGGCATAACCTTCCCCGACAGCGTAACTTTCGCATACGAAAAGGCCCAGGATATGCGCTACGGCGAAAATCCCCAGCAGCAGGCAGTGTTCTACAACGAAGAATTCATCCGCGAAGGTTCGCTGTCCTCTGCCGAACAGCTTTGGGGCAAAGAACTTTCGTATAACAATATAAACGACGCCAACGGCGCGCTCGAACTTTTAAAAGAGTTCGGGTCCACTCCCGCGGTGGTCGCATGCAAGCATGCCAATCCCTGCGGTGTGGGAACGGGCAAAAGCATATACGAAGCATATATGCGCGCCTATACGTCCGATCCCGTGTCGGTGTTCGGCGGCATACTCGCAATAAACGGCGAAGTCGACAAGGCCACCGCCGAAGAGATAAACAAGATATTCATCGAAATCGTTATGGCTCCTTCGTATTCCGAAGAGGCGTTAAAGATTCTCGAAGGCAAAAAGAATATACGCCTTTTGCGCATCAAAAACATTTCCGCACCCCGCGCTTCGGATGCGTATGATATGAAAAAGGTATACGGCGGTCTGCTCGTTCAGCAGTATGACGACACGCTTATAAAAAACGAGGACATGTCGCTGTTTTCCAAAAGGGCCGAAGTCGAAGAAAAAATTCTCTCCACGGGCAAAACGCGCACCGTTTACGGCACGGGCGTCGTAACCGACCGCGCTCCCACGGCCGAGGAGGTGGAAGCTCTGATGTTTGC
>CALVWU010000017.1 GCA_944367955.1 uncultured Clostridia bacterium | reverse complement strand
AAAAACGGACGGTTAAATGTGAAGTCTACGCACGAAGACCAAACGTTCTTCACTGTCAACGCGCATCAGCCGTTGCTGCCCCCTACGGGGCTGGTGGTCTTTAATAGTGTAGCATAAGGAGTGATTTATGTCAACCGTAAATTACAGTTTGAAACACAAAGGTGTGCGTTTAATTGACGCGCGCGACGCGTGGATTATCGGTAAAAATGGCAGTCGGAGATTAAATCCGAAGTATCATATAATCGGTAAGATTGATACTCGTATGCCGAACATGATAGTGACGGCGAGCGACAAGCGCAAGCCGAGGTATAAAGGCAACACATATGACCTTAATCGCACGGCAAAGGCGCAGATAGTAGACCATTTTTACAACGATAACGGCAAACGCAATAAAAAGACAGTAGCCTATTTCGGTATCGAAAAGGGTACAAAATAAATTTTTTTAAAAGGAGACAGAAAAATGTCAAACTATGAACTCAGGCGGCACAAAGCCGCCGACACGGTGAAATGGATCGTAATCTTTTTGATAGCGATCGGGCTTATCGGCGCGGTAATAACGTTGTTCGTTATGGTAGACAGGAATACGACGATAACGGAAATCGGCGCGGAGCAGTATATGATAGGCGGCCTTGACGACGAGGGCGCGGCGGCCGAGGGCGATACTTCGATTGTAACGCGCGGCACGTTTACGACCGACGGGCTCAAAGTCGAGCTGGCCGACGAAGCGGAAGTAACTTATGAATTATACTTCTACGACGCGGACGGCGAATTTGTTTCTAAAACGGCAGCACTTTCGGCGGATTTTGACGGAAGTGCAATTCCCGAAAATGCCGCAAGCGCAAAGTGCGTTATAACCCCCACCGCTGACGAGGACGGCAAGGTAGACCTTACGGAAGTTCTCGGCTATGCGGGGCAGGTAACCATTACCGTAAACAGATAAAAAAAGCGAGGTAAAAAATCATGACGAATACTATAAAAAAGGTAATTGCGGGCATATCCGCATTGGCAATAATAGCGGGCGCGGCAGTAGGCGGCTGGGCTGTAAGCAAGTATGTGGCAAAGGACAGCGACTTTGCGATAGAAACACCCGTAACGGATAACGGCGGCATTGTGGTCGGCGAAAGTCAAGGTGCTATATCTTTGATGAGTTCGGTTGCAACCGTAACGACGGCGGCAGGTGAAACGCGTGTGGCTGGACAAACTGTAACGGTACAAAATCCCGAAGACGCCGTTACATATACTTGGTCGCTTTCGATGAGCGGCGGTTCTGCATCCGATTATGTAACGCTTTCCGCGACGACGGGCACAAGCGTTACGGTAACGCCTAAGGCTGCGTTCGGCACCCCGATTACGCTTACATGTACCGCAACCTTTGACGGCGAAACGCTTTCTACCGCGACGGTAAAACTTGATTACAAAAAGCGTATAAGCGGTATTTCTCTTAACGGTGTAACAGTTCAAAACGGCGGCAGTTATGAACTTGACGAATTTTACAGCGGCTCGAAAAGTTTTGCCGATATAATGAAAACCGACGGCTTTATCTTTGATTATGACCCTGTAATGGGTGTCGGTACTGTTTCGCCCGATAGTTCCGGTTATTTGCCTATGCTTGAAGTAACGGCTTCAGGTTCAAATATTGACGGGAAGAGATTTCAGCATGCAGGCGATGTTGATTTTAACGAAGTTTATTTCGGTTCTGTAGGTGGCGGTGATACCTATAAAGAACAGTTTGCGAACGGCACGATTGACCCGTTTATCGGAGCGTTTATCGCTTCAGAAGCAAAGAATGTAACGTGGACTGTTAAATTGGGCGTGTCTTTTTCTAAGGACGGGTCTGAATTTACTGAAAATGTAACTTTTACTTTGAAACTCCCAACTGAATGGGCGGTATTTAATTATGACGTATCGCTCGATAAAACAGGTATAGTATTCTAAGGCGGTGAGATATGGCAAACAAAGTAAAGCACAATAAATTTACTACAATAATTTATGTTGTTATTGTTTTGCTTGTACTTGTTGCCGTTGCCGGGGTAATTGTACATTTTACGCGCAATAGCCAAACGCCGCCCGCCGAAGAAGGCATTTTATCTGTCAGCATAGACGGCGAAAACGTTGCAAACGGAAGTTCCGCGGGAACGCTTGTCAGCGGAACGGTTATAGCGGTTGACGGCGCAACCGATTGCAGCGTTGCCGTATATGCGTACTGTTCCGATAACGATTTTGAATTGACAGTTGACGGGGACGTATATTACTGGTCGGAATTTACAGACCTTAACGTAACAGAAGGTTTTACTTTCAGCACCGCGGAAAGCGGTTTTGAGGTCAAATATACGGGTTTTACCGATATAGTTTCAAAATCACAGAGCGGTGCCGAAGTAAATGCCGTTGACATGGTTTCGGGCAATATCTTTCGCATGGTGATAACCTCCGGCGAAAGCGAGTTTGAATTTTTCTTCGGCATTTCGGCGGAAATTGCGGACATTGCATTGGATATTTACCATATAGTTTTTTAGGCAGGTGAAATATGCGCAAGAAAATCATAAATCATATTCAGCGAAATATATTCCGCTATGCCTGTGTTTTGGCTATGTGCGTAATTTTACTTTTCACATGGGCAGCGGGAGTAAATTCTCCCGCTGTTTATGCGGAAGAGAGTAAATATTCGGATGTAATGGTTGACCTGCGGAGCGATCCCGATTTTAACGCGAGCGATTATCCTAAGGCGGCAGACGATCGCAGTATAGATGTTATAACCGTTGGCGAAAGCGTGAACGGTGAACTTTTTATATATGTGTATAATCCGAGCGAAGACAGGACGGCGACATCTATAAATATTTCAAGCGGCATAAATAATAATTTTTATCCGCGCAACTATATGCTTGAATGTTTAAGCAAAACAGGCGTGTTCGGAAAATATCTTGTAAAAGATTTTACGATAAAAGAAGACGCGCTGCGCTATTACAGCATACCGAGCATATTCCGTGAGTTTGACGGCGGAGTAGACGAAGGTTTACCCGATTATAACGAAAATATCATAGACGAAAAGTCTTTTGCAGTAGGCAAACTTTATACGGCAAGCACGGTAGACGGCAAAGTATCTTATACTTGTCAGGCAACCGAAACTGTTGAAATCATAGACCCGTATGTGGGAATGCTGCGCTATTCTGACGGTTTTTGGCTTTGGAATTTTCCGTATACCGACAGCCATTATATAGCTTTTTCCACCGATTACCCGATAGATAAACTTATGGAAGCAGACGTAAGTTATGTAACGCGCAGCGTTACGGTGAATTACCCCGCCATAGCGGGCGCAATGCCCACTGTTACATATGGCGAACCTGTTCAAGCTGAGCCTCTTACTATTTATGCAAAGGACGAAGCAGGTAATTCGGCTAACGGCTGGTTTGCTAAGGAATACCATTGGGAGCGCATTCAAACCACGGAAGAGTTTATAGAGAGCGAGGAACTGACCGACGAAGGCAAGCAAGACGTTGAAAATACTCAATGGGTGCTGCGCTTTTTGGAAACGCAATATGATGAACAGTATTGGTTTCAAGGCGGAAGTACATTATATTCAACGTCTGTATCGCAGGTAACTATATTGCGTTTGAAGTTTGAAGTTGCAGGCACTGTGTATAACCTCGGCGCAGTAATGGACAAGCAAACGGGCGACCATAGGCCCGATAACGAAAATACTTTCGAGCTTGATTGGAGCAATTCGGGTGGCTGTATGGACGCGCTTTCTACCGTGCTTATGATAATTGCCCTTTTAATTCTGCTTATTCTTCTATGGCCGATACTGCCGTACATAATCAAAGCCGTTGTGTGGGTGATAACCCTGCCGTTTAAGGCAATAGCGGCACTTGTGAACGCAATCAAGAAAGCCTCGACGAAGAAGCCGAAAACGACGGCAAGCAGCCCGACAAAGACGGTAAAAGCCCCGCAGCCGAAAACGGTTTACGTCAAGTCGGACAAGTCAAAGCAAGGCAAAGAGAATCAAAACAAATAACTTTCCTTTAACGGACATCTCCCCGACGGGGTGTTGCTCCCTGCAAGGGTGATGAAAAATGCCGATCGGGGCGGAAAAGCCCCTTTCGGCATTCAGATTAAAGATATATCGAGGTGTAAACTTGGGAAAAAAGAGAAATAAACCGAAATTCCGCTGTACATCGGAAGCACAAATCAAAGCAATCAGGGCGAACTATGCGCGTATGGCGGCGCAGAAGAAACGTTCTGCCCCGCCACCACAGCAGCCGAAGCCACAGCCTAAGAAAGAGTTCAAACTGCCGCTGAATAACGGCGGGCGCAGGTGGAACATATTCCGCGTGCCTAATTCGATATTAGGCGGCAAGCAGGACAATGACGTTCACGGCGGTCTTGTATTAGACGAATTGAATGATAATTATTTGCTTGTGCAAGTTACGCATAGCCCGAAAAAGGGCAAGCGTAATAATTTGCAAATACGCAATCTGAATAGTTCGGATTTTGACAAAGACGGCAATTTGCGGCAAAGTTTTCTTGAACGCCGCCTTATAGTTTCGATAGATACGAAAGACGGCGAGCAAGGCATTGATTATCGTGCTTTGAATAGGCAAATGAATGATTTGCAGTTTACGGAGAAAGAAAAGCAAACTATCCTTGACGAATTAAGCCATTTAAGCACGGCAGAAGAAAAATACAATAAATTTGTTCGGTTGGCAAAGCAAAAGGCAGAAGCGGCTGCAAAAGAGGCAAAAGAGGCAGAAAAAAAGAACGATACATAAAGTACCGTTCTTAGCAAGGTTTACGGAGTAATTCCGACAACCGCCGTTCTTAAAGGTCGAGTAATTTAAGGTGCCTTTGCCGTTTGCACACCCCTCGTAAAGGAACGTCAACCATTGCAAATATTATACGGTGAAGATAGAAAAAAGTCAAACGATTTTAAGAGGAAAGGCGAAAAAAGGTATGAAAACGCTGAAACGGGTATTGAAAATATTGCTTGTAATCGTGATTGCGGCGGTCGTCGGGTATTTCATTTACACGGGGTGCAACGTATGAGGACTGTAAACACAGACATAAACGCAGCGGAAGAAAAGGCAGCGCGGCGGGCGTATAACCGTTCGCACATAGACTGTCACGTTGTCTGCGCCGTTATTACGCTTGCGTTTCTTGCGTTGGGCGTGTTCGAGTTCTTCGGCTCGGTCGGGCGTATTATCGAAGCGGGGCGCGATTTCGGGCTGTCTGCGGCGTATTACTTTTGTCAGATATGCGGGTTGCCGCACAATATCACGCCCACGGTGAACGAGTTCCCGAAGATACCGTTTTTCGGCTTTATGGGCGGTGCGGAAGCCCCTGCCGTACCTATTCCCGAAGATTGGCAAGGTTTTACGGAAAAGTGGTCTGCCTATTGGCAGCTATGGGCGAACGGCGAAAATTTCCTTTCGTACCTTTCTTTTCTCGGTCGGCTGCTGCTTATCTTGTCACAATCGCTGCTTATCATAATTCCCGTCGTACTGTTTGCGTATATGCTGTTCAGACGGCTGTTGAAAAACTATAACAACGATTACGACAAGGACAGCATTCCGCTGCGCGTGTTCAAGCGTGTATCTTCTGTTACATACCGTCCTGCCAAAGCGTGGCTGTTGCGGTTCTTCTGTTTCGTGCGGGAAAACGGCGTATATTGGAAGGTATGGCTTGCGTTGTGGTTGTTCTACTTCAATGCGTTTACTATTGTGTTGGAGTTTATCGCCTACTATCTGTATTTAGTCAGTTCGTTCGACTTTACAACGGCTTACAGGCAAGTATATAAACTCATACTTGACCTTTGGACGGGCTTGACGTTCTTTCCGGTGTGGGCGTGGTGTGTCGCCGCCGTGGTGCTGCTGTCGGTCATAGCAAGGAAAATTGCGTATGGTCGGCTGCGGCATAACGAGCGGCGCAATCGCGGCTTTCTGAACGAGCGCGGCGTTGTTACGGTGGTCGGCGGCGTGATGGGCGCGGGCAAAACGGCATTCATAACGGACATGGCGTTGTCCGCGGAAGCGCAGTTGCGTGACCAAGCGTTTGAAATCATACTTGAAAGCGATTTGAAGTTTCCGTATTTTCCGTGGTGCAACTTCGAAAACGAACTGAAACGCGCGATTGCTTTTCATAAGGTCTTTTCGGTGCCTACGGTCAAAGTGTGGCTGCAAAAGAAGCGGCAGCGCTTTGAGAAAACGCCCTGTCGCGCAAAGGTATTCGATTACGATTACGAGCGTTACGGGCTGGAATGCGACGACAAATTAAAGGTGTCTGACGTGTGGGCGGTCGCGGAAGATTATGCGTGCGCGTACTTTATTTACACGGTGCAGTCGTCGCTGCTCTTAGCGAACTACGCTATCCGCGTGGACGGGCTGCTTTCAGACCTCGGCAACTTCCCGCTCTGGAACTCGGACTTTTTCAGCCGTGACAGTCGAATGCAGCAAGCGTATTCCCGCCACGCGCATATACTCGATTTTGATATGCTGCGGCTCGGCAAGATACTTTTGAAAGACAACCCGAACAGAAACGCTTTCGGCTTCGGCGTGTACGTCATATCGGAGATAGATAAGGAACGCAAGAACACGCCCGAACTTTCGGAAGTAAAGCGGAACACGGACGAATGTAATCAGAAAAACGACTTGTTCGGCGTGCTGCTGAAAATGTCGCGTCATGCTTGCGTTATTGCAAACCGCGTGTTCGTAAAAGTGCTTGCCGATTTGCAACGCCCCGAAAGCCTCGGCGCGGACGTGCGCGAACTCGGCGAATTGGTGACGATATGCGGGCAAAGCGAAATTATGCCCGTGCTGCCGTTCTTTTCGCCGTTCCACTTCTTCGCGCTGCTGTATGATTGGGTATTTGCAAAGTTTACGAATTTATACGTTCAGTACCGCTATATCCGCGCGGACAATACCTTGTCAATGCACATTCTCAAAAGCATAACGGCAGCCATGCAACGGCACTATACGGCGGTATGCAATACGTTCGGCTGTGGGGTGTTGTCTTTGGCGGTGGAAAGCGGGAAGATGAACGGCGAACAGATAGAACGGCGTTGGTATAAAATGCCGAAAAAGGTATATGCAAACCGCTATTCCACGGACTGCCTTGCGGGTATCTTCGAGCGGCGGGCGGAGCAAAACAACGTGGGAATTGACGACTTGCCCGAATACGCGGGCAGCCGTGCGACGTGGGACGAATTACAGGCGCAGCACAGCCATTTCCAAAACGATATGGAGCGCGTGAATGAGAGCGCGGAAGAACAGACGGACAAACCGCAAACGACCGTTCCCGCCGCTGTTCTGCCTGCCGACGAGCCTTGTGATCTCGGCTATAACCCTGCCGAAATTTTAGGAATAAGGAGTGATAAAAAATGAAACGGACATTGAAAGAAAAGTACGAATACAATCATGCGCGGAACACGCCGTTTTCCACGGGGTACAGTCTGGGCGTAATGGTTTACGGCGATTACCGCAAGTTTGACGACGAGGGCAAAAAAATAGTGCGTGAACTGATTGATACAAACAAGTCGCTTGCCCGCGATGGTGACGTTATGAGCAAAGGTTTTATGTGCGGCGTACGCGACGCAGCCAACGAACGGAAAAGCAAGCAAAAGCGCAAATAACCCCTTTTTCCCTCTTAACAGTCTGCTTCCCCTGCAAGGGGTGTTGCTCCCCGCAGGGGTGATTTTCAAGGAGAACTACGATATGAATGCAGCAGCGGTATTACAGCCCTATTACGGTAACGATTGCCCTTTCAAGGACAAACTTTACAGAATATACAGCGACGGCAGCCATTACATAGCAAGGGCAGCCACGCACGCCAAAGCCCCGAAACGCGTACAGCGTGCCCGGACGGAGATTGACGATATTTTCGATATGCTATATTCAGACGGTCTGAAATGCGATATGGCGGACAAGGAACTGCGGGAATTTATTTTGACGAACTTGGAAGATTGTTTCCCCGCGTTCCCCGACTTGGAAAAGTACGTCAATGAAAACATTGACCGCATGAACCGCAACGCATGGCAGCGTGAAAAGCGTTTCCGCCGCAAAGCATATCTGAACCGTTGGAATTATTTTGTGACTTTCACATACAACGGCAATAAGCATACGGAAGAAACGTTCCGCAAGAAGCTGCGTAAATGCCTTTCCAATCTGCACACGCGGCGCGGGTGGAACTTTATGGGCGTGTGGGAACGCGGCGAGGAAACGGATAGGCTGCATTTTCATTGTATCTTGTACGTTCCCGCAGGTGAAATGGTCGGCAAGATAACGCCGAAAAAGGAATACAGCAAGCGGCTGGGAAAGGTGAAAGAAACTTTTTCCAATGACTTTTTTGAACGGAAGTTCGGAAGAAACGACTTCGAGGAGTTGAACATTATGGAAATGAAGAACGGCAGCGCAGTAAATTATATACTGAAATATATGCGCAAGACGGGTGAACGCATTGTTTACAGCCGTGGCATACCCACGGAAATAAGCAAGGTATTGCCCGAACACGTCTTTGTCGCCGAGATACAGGACGATTACGTTCAGAAGTTCGTTATTTGTGATAACGTCATCAAGTGGGAACGTGACATCAAGCCCTTGACGCTGCGGCGGCGAAAACGGTTAGCGGCATAGCCTTGCGGCGGTAAACAATCAAATACACGAAGTCTTGCGCCTATGGAAGCATACGGCGCAATTTTGCGTTGCCGAAAACGGACAAAGACAAGGAGAAAAGCCGCGAAACCGCTTGACCGTAACGCAAAAACAAAAATAAAAGGCGGTTTTCCACAAGCGGCATAGCGTGGAAACCGCCTTTTTTGTTCTGTTTCGGGCTGTTCGGGCGGTCTGCATTGCGCGCCCCCTTGTCCGCCGCGCGTTAGCGCGGCGCTCGTATAGACAAGGGGGCGCGCAATGCTCTTTTTTATGTAAAACGACAAAATCTTTGGCAGACAAAAGCACTCAAAACGCCTTATAATAGAGGGCTGCAAAGTCTGTTGCGACGTCGCAACGGGCAACTTCCCTTTCTTTAACAGGCTGCTCCCGCAGGGTGTTGCTCCCCGCAGGGGTGATATTTTACAGAGGAGGATAACACAATGTATAAATTTACCGCAAAAGAAAAAATGTATGCTCTTAAAGCCCTGCGTTCCGCAGATACTCTCACGGTGTGCAGGCGTTATCGCGTAAACCGTACTACTTTATGGCGTTGGCGCAAAAGATATGACGGAACACAGGAAAGCCTTGCGCCGAATTTTTCGCGTAAAGGCATGCACCACCCGAACGAACAAACAGACGTGGAAAAATGCAATATCCAAAAGTTAATTCGCCGCAATCCGAATATAGGACTTAATGAGTTATACGGCAAATTGTATCGTAAGTATGAATACAGGCGCAATCCGGTTACGCTTTACAGGTATTTGCGGCGGTGTAAAGTATATGAAACGCGCAAGCGCGAGCCGTATAAACCTAAGCCTTACGATACGCCTTTAATGCTTGGCGTTAAGTGGCAAATGGACGTTAAATATGTTCCGCTCGAATGTTACTCCGGAAACGGCGAACGTGAGCAGCACTATCAGTACACAGTAATTGACGAGGCAACCCGCAAGCGGTTTATTTATGCCTATAAGGACATAGGGCAGCAAAGCACGATCGATTTCGTTCTGCGAGCGTTTAAGTTTTTCGGGTATCGCCCGAAAATCATACAGACCGATAATGGCGGCGAATTTACGTTCCGGAACTTTAAGACCAAAGACGGGCGCGTACATATGCTTGATAAATTATGCCGCCATTTCGGGATAGAGCATAAACTTACACGCCCGCGAACGCCGAGGCATAACGGAAAAGTTGAACGTTCCCACCGGAACGACAACGAACGGTTTTATAAATTCCTGCGCTTCTATTCGTTTGACGATTTGCAAAAGCAAATGGCTGCGTATCTTGTGCGTTCTAACAACATTCCGACAAGTGTTTTGCGGTCTGCGATCGATAAACGTTTGTGGCTTACGCCGAACGAAAAGGAAGCGGAACTACTTGCAAGCATGTAATTTGATATATAACTTGTAGGCTGCCTTTGGGCGGCCTTTTCGCCGTACAGTTTTTTTTGCAAAAGAGGGAGCAAACGCGCGCGTTTGCTCCCTCTTTTGCGGTTTTGTCGGTTACGTTCCCGTTATTTCAAATTTTTTTGAAAATTTTTGTTGCAATCAGTTGACAATTTAACAAAAATTTAAATTACCCTTTGCCGTAATTTGAAAAAGCGGGGGCGGCATGCTGCCGCCCCCGCCGCCTTTGCGCCGGTATCCGGTTTAGTTTTCATCTTCCTCGTCTTCGTTTTCGTTTTGATAAAAATCGAACACTTCCTGCAAGAGTGCATCGTCTTCGATGGGTTCGAGGGTCTGTTCGGGCTCGTTATAGCGGAAGATGACCACTTCGTCTTCGGCAATTTCGTCGTTGGGTTCGGCGGCGAGCAGCAGGGTATATTTTTGCCCCTTGTATTCGGTTACGTCAAGCAGCCTGAATTTTATTATATTGCCCGCATCATCAACCAGTTCTATCAGCTCGTCTTCCTGTTCGATAAGTTCTTCGTCTTTCACGGTTAAGTCACCTCTTTTTGTTTATTTTATTTAAATAGCCGTCGAGTATATTCGCCGCGGCGAGGGCATCGACGTAATTTTTGCGTTTTTCGCGGCGCATCCCCTCGGATATGAGCGTTTCGTGCGCCATCATGGTGGTAAACCGCTCGTCTTCGCAGATGACGGGAACGGAGCAGGCCTCCTTTAAGGCCTGTATAAAGCGGGCGGTCTTTTGCGTTTGCACGGCTTCGGAACCGTCGAAATTTACGGGCAGGCCGCAGATTATGGCGGTTGCACCCTTTTCTTCGGCAAGCTTTATAAGGGCGGCTATGTCGCTTTTAAACCCCTTACGAAAGTAGGTTGAAGAGGGCAGCGCGTAGGTGTTGAAGGGATCAGAAACCGCCACGCCTATGCGCTTGTCGCCTATATCGAATGCAATATACCTTTCCATTGCAGACATTATACCACACGGCAAAAACTTAGTCAACAAATTGAGGGCGGAACGGCAAACAGGCATACCCGACAAAATGCGGCAAAACACGGCAGACGGCGACGTGCTATTTTGATTAAAATAAGCTTAAAATAAAAGCAAAAAGGAGTTTTTTATATGACCGTTGACAAACTTTATTCGCTGCCCGTCGAGCGCATAGACGGCAAAAAGCGGGGCTATGTGTTGGCCGTTCTGCGCGAGGGCGCGCGGGTATGCGCCCTTGCCTGCGCCGACGAAAACGAGCGGGAATTTTTTGTGGACTGCCGCGACGTGGTGCGCGTTGCCGACTGCGTAATTTACGAAAAAGAGGGCGCGAAGCGCAGCCGAAAGAGCGCGCTTAGGCTGAACGTGCCGTGCTATGACGAGCGAGGCAGATACCTTGGCGCGGTGCAGGATTTTGCGCTGCGCGGGTTTGACATTAAAAGCTGCTCGGTGAACGGAAAGAGTTATCCTTTTGAAAGGCTGCGCTTAGGCGACGTTGCCCTGCTTGCCGACAAAAACAGCATGCCCGCGGCGATAGCCGCAAAGGACATGTTTTTGCAGGCCGTGGTGGGCGCAAGCGGCGCGTCTATCGGCTGACGACGCGATAGACCGCATACTATGCCGCAAACAACGCATAAGGCGTTCGCGCAAATTCGCGCGAACGCCTTAAAAATTTGTATAACCTTTTTTTATATTAAAATTGTTTTTTGCGATAAACTTATAATTTGAACAATTTAATCATAAATCATACTGTTGGGAATGTTATTTCCGTCGTTCCATAGTCATACAGACGAACTGTTATAACGTAAGTTTCTTCGCCCATTTCTGCCGAGTATTCAAGATAAACGATGTTTTTGTTTTCAAATTTTACAGTAGTTTCAAAAATCTGTGCGCCTGAACCAGTATCAAGATTAACTGTACCTTTATATGAATTATCAGTTTCATCAAATTCAAACGAAGAGTTATATTTAGCAGCAGGAATTACTGTTTTCATAAAGCCCATATCGTCGCCATAGTTTCCTTGCTCATATTCCTGCAATGTATCGTAGCCAGTTCCGCTCGCTTCCCAACCTGTTTCTGTTTTAGAAAAATAAGAAACGGTTTTATCAATATTAACTCTATAAATATGTTCACCCCAACCTATATCGCCAATAGATATTTGTTGTAGGCTGCCATCTTCAAGAAGTTTTAACGTTATTCCCAGGTTACCAGGTATTGTACCAGTAAAAGTTAAATTTTTATATTTAAGGTCAAGTGCCTCGTTCCATTCTTCTTCCGTTACGGTATAAGTTATAGCCGCATTTACAGTAACGGAACAAGAGGCGGTTTTATCGCCCGCTTTTGCCGTAATTGTGGCTCTGCCCGCCGCAACAGCCGTAACCTTGCCGTTTTCCACCGTTGCAATAGCGGTGTTATCCGACGTCCACGTCACCGTTTTATCCATCGCGTCGTCCGGCGCGACCGTCGCCGTGAGCGTCTCCTCGCCGCCTACTTCCAACGTAAGTTCGGTTTTGTTCAGCGTTACGCTTTCAACGGCAGTCGTCCCTTCTTCGCCGTTGCAGGCGACAAGTCCACACATGCAGGCCATGGCGCATATACATGCCAATACCATGGCAAATAAACCCTTTTTCATTGTTTTAGTCTCCTTGCGGCGTGTAGTTTAAGTGTACTTTTACTACCTCATTTTACTTGTAATTTTTTGCGCGTTTATGATATAATTAACCATGCAAATTGGTTGAATTTGCATATATTTATGTAATTTTAGGGCGGTGTAGTAAAAGTACACATTTACTACATTTTTTTATTTTCGGCAATGTAATCGGGTTATTAAAATACCGCCCTCCGCCCCGCTTTTGCGGGGCGGAGGGCGGTATTTGCCGCGCATTTATATGTAGCTTAGCGGCAGCCGTACTTTGACATAAGCCTTACAAGCGAATTGAAGCAGTCGTTCACCCTTTCGCCCTCCTGCGGGGAGAGCGTGCCCTTTATCTGCGCCACGGTGAGGGCGGTCTTTATTTTTTCAAGTTCCTGCCTGTCCGCGCGGGAGAGCTGTTTTATAAGCAGGGTATCGGCGATGGACAGAGCGTGGCCGAGGCGCACCCCTCTGCCGTCGGCGGGGGGAACTTCGACCTTTTTTGCCGCGCGCGGAAGATCGGGCAGCGACACAAACCCCGAAGGCGGAACGGCGCGCGGCTTTTTTGAGCGGCAGGCGGCGCAGAGCGCGCCGTAATACGCATATCCCGCCAGCCAGAACAGCGTTGCGAAGAACAGCGCGGCAGAAGCTTTAAGGCCGATGAGCAACAGCGAAAAAAAGACCGCGGTAAAGGCATTTACGAAGTGGAACACAGGCCGCTTATCCGAACGGCGCAGCGCGGGCGAAGCGGCACAGGCCGCGCCGAACAAAACGGCAAGCCCGCCGTAGACCGAGAGCGCGATAACCATGAGCGTTCCGAAGTCCATCGACGCGACGGCCGAAAATACAAAATTAAAAAATGTGCTTACATCGTTCATGAACGGCATTATATCCTTGAACGGTGCAAAAAGAATGGGATATACTGCCGAACGCGCGCATATTTTGCCGCATTTGAGGGCGGGTTTATATTACCGCCGCCGTGTATAGTACGCGCGCCCCGCCGTGCGGCGGGGCGCGCTTTGTAAGATGCGGATACGGGCAATTTAAATATCTATCTGCACGAGCCTGCGAAGATCGATTATGCTGGCCGAAACGGTTGAAATATCCACGCCCGTTATGCGGGCGACGGCCTTTTTGTACAGCGAGAGCTGGCGGGAATATTTGGCGCGCAGCTCCTCTTCGTCCATGCGCACGAACTTGTAGTCGAGTATCTTTGTTCCGCCCCTGCCGAACGCAAGCAAGTCGATGGCACCCTGCACGAGTATCATGTCGTCGGCGGTGGTATCGTAAAGTTCCAACGCGGGCATACTGCACAAGAATTCGCGCTCGCGCCACACCGTCGCGTCGGCGAGGTCTGCAAACGCGGGCATGGAAAGTATGCGGCACAGTCTTTCGGCGTCGAGCAGCGCGGCCTGCCCGACCGTAAGCCCGCCTTTTGCCACCATTTCCGAAATTTCGCCCTCTACCGAGGCGACGTCCTTTTTTGAAAGGTCGCACAGCTGCAAAAAGCGGTGATATGCCGTGCCCGCCTCCCTGCCGGAGGGAAGGGCCGCTCCGTCCGACGAATACTCGTCGTCGAATAGATGGCCCGAAGGGACGGATTCGGCCGTCTCATACTCGCGCATTATCTGCGAGGCGGAGGTTTTTACGGGCAGTGCCACGCTGAGCGGGCGGAAATATTTTGCCCCGAACAGGGCCGAGGGCGCGACGCGCCCTATCTCTTCGGCAACGCCGGCAACCGGGTCTGCGGGTGTAAAATCGGGCTGCTCGTCCATAAATACGGGCGAATAGTTGCGCACGTTGAACATCTTGGCGTAGCAGTCGGCCTCGTAATAGGCCGCAGGGTCATAGGCGGGAATTTCGCCGCACAGCACATACAGGTTGCACATGGCGCGGGTGCAGGCCACATAGAAGAGGTTGAGTTCGTTTTTTATATCCTCGCGCTTGGCGCGGCGAGCGCACAGCTCCCTTAAAACGGTGGAGCGCATGAGCATGTTCTTTTGGTCGTAGGCGCGGGGCGCAAAGCCGTATTCATCATCGAACGGCATGTCTTCGGCGTCGTTGCCCTTAAAGGCGCGGGCAATATCGGCAATGATGACCACGGGATATTCCAGCCCCTTTGAAGAATGCATGGTTACGACCTTGATGCTTTCGGACGACGAGGGCACGGGGGCCTTTACCGAATATCCGCCCGCCTTTAAACGGGCGAGAAACTGATTTAGGCGCAGTTCGCCGCCCGAAGAATACGCCTCTTGCTGCAAGCGGCGCACCCCCGCAAGCTTTGCCCCGCCGCCGGCGGCATACGCCGCGCCGAGGCCGGTATCGGCAAGCAGTTTATCGATGAGCGCGGCCGCGCCGAGAATGTCGGCAAGCCGGCGGTAGTCGTTGAGTTTTTTAAAGAACGAAGATATTTTGTATGCAAGCGGGTCTGCCGCGTGCAGACGATAATTTACAAGGCAGTCGCGGAAATTCATGCGGGGAGCGTTGGCCTGCGACAGGCGCACGGCCGCAAGTTCGTCGCGCGTGAACCCGCCGAGAGGGGATAAAAGCGCGGTTGCAAGCGGAATATCCTGCTGGCAATTATCTATAAGCGACAAAATATCGATGAGCTGCCTTATTTCGGGCCGGGAGCAGAGATTGCCGTCGCCCGCCCCCTCTACGCCGTAACCCGCGTCGGTCAGCGCGCGCACGATGCCAAGGGTGCTTTCGCCCGCGTTTTTGCGGGTAAGTATGCATATATCCCCCGGCTGCGTATCCACATAGCCGCCCTTTTCGACCGAATAGTGCTTGCCTTTAAGTTCGCGTTCGACTATCTTTAACACGGCCAGTCCCTCGGCGGTGTGCGGCGCGCCGTCGCGGCGGTGTTCCTGCACCGAATATACGCCCTCGGCGGGGGGTGTCTTCTGCTTTTCTCCGCCGAACACCACTATTCCCGCGCGGCCGCAGTCCGCGGGATATTTTCCGCCGCCGTGCATCACGCCCGACTTTTTATAGTCGATGCCGCACGAAGAGGGCGTCATGATGTCGCCGAACAGTCGGTTCACGAAGGACAGGACGGCTTCGGACGAGCGGAAGTTCACCGAAAGGCGCAGCGCGCCGGCGGTGCGGCTCATGTCCTCGAACTTGCGCGAAAAGAACACCGACTTTGACCCGCGGAAACCGTATATGGCCTGCTTTACGTCGCCGACAGTGAACATATCGTGCGCGCCGACGAGCGTCAATATATTCTCCTGAACGGGGTTCACGTCCTGATATTCATCGACGAACACATACTTGTAGCGGGCGTTTATCTGCTTTAAAATGTCGCCGTTTTGCAAAAGTTTAAGGGTGAGATGCTCTAAATCGGCACAGTCGAGCTTATCTTCTTCGCGCTTGACAAGGGTATATTCGCGGTCGAATTCAAGCAACACGTTTGAAAACGCGGCGGCGAGGGCACCGCTTGAAATAAACGCGGCATACTCTTCGTCTCTTTCGCCGATGTCCTTTTTAAGCCCGTCGTAACGCCTTTTAAGCTTGTCGCGGTAGGCCGCAAATTCGGCGCACACGGCGGCGAGAGCCTCGTCGTCCTTTACCGTCGGCCTGCGCGTGACCGACAGGGGCGGCAGCGGCGCGAACAGCTCCGCCTGCCCCGCATACGTCAGCGAGGCGCGTATTTCATCGGCGATGACGTTGAGTTTTGAAAGACTTTCGGGCACGTTGAGGTCGAAATAAAACGCATTGAACGCGGCGAGAAGGGACGCGCACTTTTGCGAAATGAAACCCCGCAGATCGTCGCACACCCTTTTAAAGCCCTGCGGCGTAAACAGCGCGGGCGTTTGCGCAAGCTTTTGTTCGTAGCCTGCGATATTGCGCACTTTTTCGTATGCGGAAAGTATGCCGCGCTTTACGCTTTCGTCGCTGCGCTTGCGGCGAAGGCATTCCAGAACGAGCATAAAATCGGCGTTGCATTCGGCATACAGCCTGTCGAACAGGTTATCCGCCGCACGGTTTTTCATATCGGCGAGACGGGATTCGTCGACGACTATTTCGAAGGAGCGGTCTACTCCGAGTTCGAAAAAGTATGTGCGCACGAGTCTGGCGCAGAAGGAATGTATTGTGGATATATCGGCCGACGGTATTTTGTTGAGCTGCGCCTTGATGACGGCGCGCTCGTCGGCAGAGGCCGACGGCAGACGGGACAGCAGGGTTTTGCGCAGCTTTTCCTTTATCTGCGCGGCCGCCTTTTTTGTAAAGGTTACGGCTAAAACGCCGTCTAAGTCGCCGCCGCATTGAAGCAGATCGCACAGCTTTTGTATCATTACAAAGGTCTTGCCCGACCCTGCCGAGGCCGAAACTATAACTTTGCCGCGCGCGGCCACCGCCGCGCTCTGTTCGGGCGTGTATTCGGGCATAGTCATTCATCCCCCCTTTCTTTTCTTACTATGCGGGCGATGCCCGAACAGGTTATGCTTTCGCGCCGGCGTTCGCCGCCCTGCGATTCGGCCGCAAAGCCGCAGCTGCCCGAAAGCGAACAGTATTTGCAGGCGTCGGGAGCGGGCGAGGGATCGACTTTGCCCGCGGCCATTTCCGCCGCGCCCCTGCGGGCGACGAGAGAGGAATAGAAGATGAAATCTTCGAACTCCCCGCGCGGGAGAGACCCTTCGGTTTTGCCGCCCAGCTTGGCGTTTACATACAAGCTTTTGCCCCCCTCCCTTATGTTTGAATCGGAACTTATCACCACGTCGTCGCTGCCGTCCATGTAGCCCGACAGCCTGAACACGCCGTCGCGCTCGGTTTCATAGGCCACGCCCGCGGGAAAATAATACGCGCCCACCGCCCGCTTGCCCTTGGCCGCGGCCGAAAGATAGAGAGGAAGCTGCAGCTTTAAACCCATATAGTACAGAGGCGCGGAGCTGTCTACCGTTCCCGTCTTATAATCGATTACCCGCACCATATCCCCGCTTGAATCCACTCTGTCGATCCTGCCGTACAGTCCGAGGCCGCCGTCGAGGGCGAGACGGCAGACTTTTTCGACCTCCTCCACCTTGAACGACGAATTTTTAAGCTGTTCGAACGCGCCGGAACACACGGCAACGCACTCTTCGATAAGCTTTTGCGCGGCATATTCGCCACGCTTGTCGGCCGAGAGCGCGGAGTATGCGGGCGTGGCCAGCAGCTTTTCAGCCTCGGCGCGGGCCCGCGCCGCGAGAGTTTCGGCGTCGGACAGTTCGTTCACCGAGGGAGAGAACACCTTTTGTAGCACGGCATGGATGAAGTTGCCGCAGTCGAGCGGCCGCATCACGCCCTCTTCGCGCTCGGCGAGTTTGAGCCCGCGCATCATAAAACACTTGTAGGGGCAGGAGAAATAAGTTTCGAGCACGGTGGGCGAAAATGAGCTGCCGTAGAGCCGCGCGCCGCAGCTTATATCGCCGCCGGCGGGTTTCGCGCCGAGCACGGCTTTTGCCTGTTCGCCGTATCCGTTTGCGCAAAGCATGTCGTATATGGCCGAACGAATGGCGGGCGAAGACTGTGCGGCGAGCCGGCGCAACGCCGGCGCGGGACGGGAACAGAGATAGGTTAAATTTGATATATTTGAAAAATAGCGCGCGGCGGTGACGGGCGCGAGCGGCGCGCCCGAAGGCGAACAGAACAGCGCGCGGGCATAGTCCACCATGCGGCTTACGCCCCCCTCTTCGCCCCCTCTGCGGACGGGATAGCTTAAATGCAGCCTGTGCGAAAAGGCGCACATGTTCAGCCCCGCGGTTTCGCGGGTGCGGTTGTTCACCTGCGAAATTTTGGGGGAAATGCGTATGTTCAGCTGTTCGAGAGAGGAGATGTCCCTGTCGGTAAAAACGGCGGTGTCTTCGCCCGACGCGGGCACATCGCCCGTGAGCCCCGCCGCAAACACCACCTGGCTGCCCGTATTGGCGCACTTTAAAAGATCGCCCACGAACACCGCGTCCTGCTTGGGCGGGATGAGCGAAAGTTCGGCGGCGACAAGACCGCTTTTTAATATCTTTGAAAATTCCGAAACGGACAGTTCGACCCCGCGCGTAAGCCGTTCGGCTTCGTCGATGACCGAATTTACGGCCTCGAACGCCCTGCCCGAAAACGCGGCGAGCGAGGGATAGTCCGCCGCATAGTCCTCCGCCATGGCCGCAAGCGTTTCCTCGGCCGAAAAATCGGACAGTATGCCGCGCAGCGCGCCGCAGAATTTTTGCCCGTCCCCCTTTGACGGAATGCGTTTAAGCGACCGAAGAAAGGGCGCGCGCACCCTTTCGACGGCGGCGTATTCGAGATTGAGGGCTTTTAACACCTCTTCCTTCGGCTCGCGCTTTACGCCGCCGCGATGAGCCGCAAGGCGGAGCATATAGTTTGCGAACGCGTCTTTATCCCTGCGGCGTTCGCCCTCTCTGCGGACGTCCCTTAAAGCGAACAGCGGCGAGGACACGGCGGCGCACACGCTGCTTTGAGTGCATCCGTCGGCCGCGCACAAGAGATATGCGAGCAAAAAGGTTGAAACGGGGTGTTCGTACAGGCTGTAACGCCTGTCAAGATAGTAAGGGATTCCATACTCCGACAGCATGCGCTCGACCGGGGCGGCGCATGCGGCGACGTCGGGCAGCATTACGGCGATTTCGCGGTAGCGCAGCTTGTCTTCGAACACGTGGCGGATTATTTCGGCCGCGATATATTCGGCTTCGCTGTTTTCGTCCGCAGCCTCGAACACGGTTACCGCCCGCGTGGGCAGGGGCGACGCGGTGTGGAACACGTCGGGATCGAATATGCCCGTGCGCAGAAGTTCGGCTTCGGGGCAGAGCTCCGATTTAAGGGTGCGGCGGTTTACGCCGCCGAAGTCCTTTGCCGCCGCCGCGAACGAGGCGGCGGCTTCGTTTACATACACGTCGCTGCCGCCGCCGATAAAGATGCCCGATACGTCGGCCGCGGCCTCCATGCATGCGGCGGCGCACTCCGCCACCGAGCAGGTGAAGGCCTGAAAACCCAAAAATATTACCCGCGCCCCCCTTATTTTGGGGCTGGAAGTTATTACTTCGGGCAGCAGGGCGAGATAGCGGTTTCTGTCGACGCTGCCGCTCTGTTCGAGATACCGCACGTAGGCCCTGTATAAAAGTTCGACGTCGCGCAGCTTGCCTTCGAGCACGGGGTCGGACGAATGCACGACGGCAATATCGTCCGGCGTGACGCGCGAGGAATAGAACAGGGCGACGGTATCGTATACGTCCTGCGCGGCAGTGGCCGCCGACAGTCTTTTGAACAGCGTAAGGCGGGAGCGGTTCTCTTCGATGAGCCGCCTTATGACCATGGCCGAGCCCTGACTGGTCAAAAGGTTTTCGCACTTGCCGCGTTCGGCGGCGAGAAAGCGCGAAAAGGTGTATACGGCGGCCGAAAACGTGCCGCCCACGCATTCGCACACGGCGCGTTCGGCGGCAAGGGTGAGCCGGTCTTCGCAAAATATAACCGTGGACGCGCCGTCGCGTTCGTTTTTTGCAACGAGGGTTTTAAGTTGTTTTAAGGCCGCGCCGAGCACGGGCGCGGTATAGGATGTTATCATACGCATCAATTATACCACAGCGGCGGCAATTTTTAAAGATTTTCCGACACATTTGTGGCATAAAAGTTTTTACTTTTTATTTTTTGTATGTTATAATAGCGAGTATGAAAAACGTGATTAAAGCCGTCGCCGTAAGCGCGTGCGCGGCAGGCATATGCCTTTTGACCGCCTGCGGAGGCTGCGGCGGCAGCATAGACTACAAAATAAACACCCGACCCAACTGGCAGATACGCGGCAGCGGAGCCGACGACCTGCACGAAAATTCCGCCCTTTTGACGCGCAGCGAAAGGGCAGTGTATTCGGTTTCGAAAACCGAGGGCGGCAACGGCAACGTTGCCCTCGAATACGGCGAAGGCGCGACCTATGAGATCTCTCTCGGCGCGAAAACTTATGCGTGGGACGACGAAAGCATACCCGAAAACCTGCGCATAACGGGCAACACCAAATACACCGACTATGTTTACGTTTACGAAACTTCGCTTACCCTTCCCGGCAAATACACCGTAAAGGGCGAAAGTTTTGAGTTTACGAACACCATAACTTCGATATGCCTTTTCCGCTCGGCCGCAAACGGACTCACGCCCGTATATTCGATGCAAGACGTTGTGTGCTATACCCCGCAGAGCCTTGCGCCCGCCTCGATAGACGACGCATATGTTCAGCTGAACAGGGTTTACGAAACCTGGTATTCGCGCGACGGCGCGCATGCCGAATATTCGATAGAACTGCGCGAAGGCGACAACGGCGGCGACGTGGAAAGCGGCAATTATTCGGCTGCTGTCGGCACGCAGTATTCGCTGTTCGACGCAAACCAGATAACGGCGGCTTTGCGCGCGATGAGCCAGAGCGGTTCGTATTCGTTTGAAGTGTTCATGCCCGTAAACGGCAAAAATTCTTCGTATCAGGCCAACTGGGGCACGGCGACGGTGATAGACCGCTCCGACGCAAGCTTTGCCGGCATACTCGGCGCGCTCGACGGCGCGGCGGAGAGCGGATATATCATCACCGAACCCGGCGAAGACGGCAAGCGCAGTTACGCGCTTACGCCCGTAACGCTTAACCTTTCGGCGGAGATGGCCGGAACGAGCAGCTCGTACTACTACTGCTCGGTGACCAATGCCGACATGAACTGCGAAAGAGCCGTGCTTGCGCAGATAAACGAAACCCTGCCCTTTAATCTGGGCACGGCGCAATACAAGCTTTCTTCAATATCTTTTGAATAAAATTTTGCAGCAAAATAAAGGGGTTGCCCCGCATATATGTGCGGGGCAACCCCTTTTATCATACCTTAACGAAGCGGCCGAAGAAACGAAAAAACACACTTAGTCGGCCGCAAAATTTTACAAAGTGACGGTGAACACCGAACCTTCGCCCACGCGACTGGACACGGTTATTTTGGCCCCGCACAGCTTGCATATGCGATAGCAGATGGCCAGCCCCAGGCCGTTGCCGGCGCCGGGTTTGAACTGGTAGTATTTATCGAAGATCTTGGGCAGGCATTCGGGCGGGATGCCTATGCCCGTATCGCTTACCTTTACGACGGCGCGTCCCGCCTGAACGGTGAGCGCGACCCCTATCCTGCCACCTTCGGGGGTGAATTTTACGGCGTTGGAGATGAGGTTGAGCCACACCTGTTTTAACAGGTTTTCATCGCCCGTATACTGCACGGGGAAGAGCGAAGTCTGCACCTCGATATTCTTTTTTTCCCATTCGCGCGAGAGCAGTATTATGCAGTCTTTAAGCTGAACGTCGAGACGGTATGTTTTGCTTTCGGTGATGAACTGCTGGTTTTCGAGCCGAGAGAGCATAAGCATTGTTTCGGCCAGCGACGAAAGTCTTGCCGATTCGTCGGCGATTATCTTTATTATGTTCTGTCTCTCCTCTTCGGTAAGCGATTCTTCCGCAAGCAGATTGGCAAAGCCGTTGATGGACGCGATGGGCGTTTTGAACTCGTGCGAAAAATCGTGCACGAAATCGTCGCGCAGGGCCTTTACGCTCTTCAACTCGTCGGTCATTTTGTTAAAACTTTCATACACGACGTTAAAGTTGTCCTGGCGTTTATACGGGATCTTGGCGTTGTAGTCGCCGTGGGCCACCTTGTTTAACGCCTCGGTGAGGGTGTTTGCCGTTTGCAGAGTGCGGTGGGTCAGATAGATGATAACGCAGGTGACCACCACGGCTATCGCCGGAATTATGAACAGCGTTATCAGCAGGCCGTCGTTTACTATCGACTGCTGCGCGTTGATGTACTGGAACACATAAACTATCACCTCGCCCACGGTGAGCGCGAGGATGAAGCTGAGCGCGGCTATTATAAGCACATACGCGTTGAATTTCTTTTTGGGTTTTCCGCCCGTAACTCTCTTCATTTTTTTATCACCGCCTTATAACCTATGCCGCGGATCGTAACTATTTCGAATTCGGAAAAGTGTTCGAACTTGTTGCGCAGCCTGTTTATGTGTGTGCGCACGGTGTATTCGTCGCTTTCGGAGGAATACCCCCACACGCTGTCCAAAATATTTTCCTTTGTAAAAATTTTGCCGGGATAGGACAAAAGCAGATACAGCAGCTGAAATTCCTTTGTGGGCAGTTCGAACACCTCGTCGCCGCGCGTTACGGTGAACGACTGCTTATCCACAACCACGTCGCCGATTGATATTTTGCCCTCGTTGGCTATTTTGCTGCGCCGCAGAAGCGCGTCGATGCGCCACACAAGCTCTTCGAAATTGACGGGCTTTGTCATATAGTCGTCGGTGCCGACGGCGAATCCGCGCCCCTTATCGGTGATGCCGTCCTTGGCCGTAAGCATTATTACCGGCGTACTATGCCCCAGCGAACGTATTGTTTCAACAAGGGCGTAACCATCCATGCCGGGCATCATTATGTCGGTCACAACAAGGTCTACGCCGCCCTCTTCATACTTTGCAAGCGCGGTTTCGGCGTCGGACGCGGTTAAAACGTCGTACTTGTTTTTAAGCCGCATGGTCATAAGCATGCGCAAATTGGAATCGTCTTCCACAATAAGTATCTTTGCCATACACTTCCCCGCCGCCGTAATTTTTGCGGCGGCTTTATTAATGCTTTTATAAAATTATATCATTCTCCCGCCGAAAAATCAACAGTTAGTTTATAATCAATTTACGTTTACCGTTTATTATATGCACAACAAAAGGGTTATTATATGGTTATAGCGATAGTAGTAGACTTAATAGACAACAAAACGAACGGTTCGGTGATAACCGCCATCCGCTTTGCCGAGGGGCTGCGTGCGCGCGGCCACGAGGTGAGAATGGTGGCGATAGGCGCGGACGGGGAAAACGACTGCCCCGTTAAGGAGAGATACGTGCCCATACTTACCGAAGTTTCGGCGTTGAACCAGATAAAATTCGGCAAGTTCGATAAAAAACGCATCAAAAAGGCTTTCGAGGGCGTGGATATAGTTCACCTGATTTTCCCCTTTAAGCTTGAAAAGAAGTGCAAGCAGCTTGCCGACAAAATGGGCATACCCACCACGGCGGCATTCCACGTTCAGCCCGAAAACGTATCGTACAACGCGCATTTAAGCTGGTGCCGCCCCTTCAATTCGCTTGTTTACGCATATTTTAAGCAGACTTATTATAAAAAATTCAACCGCATACACTGCCCTTCGGCCTTTATCGCGGGTCAGCTTGCCGAACACGGCTACAACAACGAGCTGTATGTGATCTCCAACGGATACGACCCCGCGTTCGTGCCCGCCGAAACTCCCCGCAGGCCGAACGATAAATTTGAAATAGTTATGACGGGCAGGCTTGCGCCCGAAAAGAACCAGCAGGTACTTATAAAGGCAATATCGCATTCAAAGCACAAAGACGACATACACCTTACGCTGCTTGGCAACGGGCCGAAGAAAAAGATGCTTGCAAAGCTTGCCGAAAGGCTGAACATCGACGTTACGTTCGACTTTTTGCCCAAGGAAAAGCTTATCGCAAAGCTGCAAAACAGCGACCTTTACGTTCACGCCGCCACGGTAGAGATAGAGGCGATAGCCGCGCTTGAAGCCATTGCCTGCGGGCTTGTGCCCGTGATTGCCGACAGCAAGTGTTCGGCCACGCCGCAGTTCGCGCTGGACGAACGTTCGCTGTTTGAAGACAACAACGAATATTCCCTTGCCGAAAAAATCGATTACTGGTACGAGCGCACCGCGGAACGGCAGAGAATGGGCAAAATTTATGCCGAGTCTGCTAAGAAATATTCGCTTGACCGCTCGCTTGAAAGAGCGGAGAGAATGTTTGCCGACGAGATACGCGACGCAAACAGAAAGGATTTAAAAAAAATGCAATTTGTGCCGGTGATACAAAATAACTGACCCCGCACAATAAATAATGCCTGTTTAAAACGGGGCGCGCATATCCGTATGCGCGCCCCTCTTTTTATTTATGCGTATATTTGCTTACGGCATATGCCGCGCCGTCTATCGCCGCATACGGCGACGGCCGCGTTAAAGACCGAGGTTTTTATCCACGAGAACGACATAGGTCTTCAAAAGGCCCTTTGAGGGTCTTTCGAAAAAGGCGGTTACCGAACAGATGCGTTCGGGCGAGGTGCAGTCGTCGCACACCCCCTCATCGGCGCAGGGCGTGTGCAGCCCCAGCCTCTTAGCGTTCGCACCGGCGCACTCGGCCGAGCGGATGCGCATCAGAGCTTCGCGTTCGTCCCCCACTATCTTGTTTTTACCCACTATAAGCAGCGCGCGGCGGGGGCCGTTGCACATGGCCGAAATGCGATTGCCCGACCCGTCGGTGAGAACGGGTATGCCGCCGACGGTGAGCGCGTTTGCCGAACACACATATATATCGGCATGCGCCGCGCCGTTCTTTGCCAGCGGGCCGTCTGTCCAGTGCCAATACACGGCGTTGCCGGCCTCCCTTAACCGTTCGGCCAGGCCCAGTTCTTTTACGGTGAGCGAACCGCCTATGCCTACCGAATCCCTGCCGATGATTTCGAGAGATTTTTCAAGCGCGGCGGCCGCATCGGGCACCACGCACGAAATGAACCCCCGCCTTGACAGATTTATATTTACTTCGTTAAGATCAAACATAACTCAACCTCGCTTATTTATATTTACGCTTTAAATTATACCACGGCGCGAACGCTCCGTCAACACCGCGAACGCAAAACATGCAACATGCGCCAGCGCGCACAGGGGAGCGAGCAGTTCGCAGCCGAAAAAATCGAGAGGCGCGGGCGACACTCCCGCGCAAAAGGGCAGCGCCACAACTAGCGCAAACGCAAAAAAGGCCGCCGACGCACCCTTGGGCGACAGCTTTTGTTGAAGCAGCGCAAGGGGCGGACGCGCAAGCGCGGAACACGAGATGAAGGACGTAAAGATGAGCGAAAGATAAAATACGCTGCCGAATATGCCGCAGACAACGGCGCACGGAAACGCCGCGGAGAGGGCAAAGCGATAGACCTGAAAGGCGGCGTCTATCCCGGCCGCCGACGCCGCTTCGCCCGCGAGCGAAAAGACCGCCGCGCATGAAAGCAGGCTGCCCGCGAAGTTTGCGCCGATGACGACGCCCGCCGCGCGCGGCGGGCGGAGAGAAGGGATTTCGCGAGCGAAAGACGGCATTACCCCTGCCGCAAGCGAAAGCGACAGCAACGCCTGGCCGAGCGCGGCCAGCCATATGCGCGGCGAGAGCAGCGCGGAAAATTCGACGCCCGGCGCGAGGTGCAGCCCGCCCCTACCCGCGCCGCACAGCGCAAGCACGGCAAGACAGGCAAACTGAAACAGCACGGCGGCGCGCGCCGCGCGGGAACGGGCTCGCGGCGAAAGAGAAGCAAATACGGCAAGCGCGATTGCGGCGATGCTCCCCCAGACGGGCATCAGCGCGGGCATATATGCCGCCGAACCGCCATAATTTACTTCGGCATAGAACGAACAACCGTCCGTCGACAGGGCCGCGATCACCGAAATATCGACGGCGCACATTATAAAACAGTTTGCCGCGGACAACCCGCCGACGAACCCGCCGAAAGGACATATCCCTTTAAGCGGAAAGGGGCCGCGGTGTTTTAAACCGAGCGCGAACTCCGCGCGCAGCGCGGGATAAGCGAATACCGCGAGCACGACGGCATACGCCGCCAAAAACGCGCCGCCGTAACAGGCACACATGGCGGGAAAGCGCACCACGCTGCCCAGCCCGAAGGCCGCCCCCACCGCCGAAAACAGCGACCCGCCCGAACAACGGCCGCGCGGTCTACGCCCGGCGCGGGCGATGACGATAAAATGCGGTTTCATATATATAATATACTTTGACCGCTGCCCGCGCATTACAAAAAGGAACGGCGGCTTTGCCGTAAGCGCGGCCCCGAATTTTTACACCATTAGCCTATCCCCTTGCCACCGATAAAGGTTTATAAAGCTATTGCCCGCGCAATATGCATGAACCACCGCCGTTTACGCCGTCGTTTTGCCGCATATTGCCCGCTCTGCGGGCGGCAAAAAAGCAACGCCGCGGGGCGTTGCTTTTTAACACGGATAG
>CALVWU010000016.1 GCA_944367955.1 uncultured Clostridia bacterium | reverse complement strand
GCGTCGCCTTCGGCCACTTCGCGGGGGAGAGCTTCGCCGTTGAGCGACTTCATGTCGAGCGAGGTTTGACCCGTTACGAGTGTGCAGTCGACGGGAACTTTTTCGCCCGCCTTTATCATCACAATATCGCCGACCGACAGATCTTCGGGCGCGACCACCAGCGTTTTGCCGTCCTTTACCAGCGTGGCCGTATCGCTTTTGAGATCCATGAGACGGGAGATGGAATTGCGCGACGAGCCGACAGCAACGGATTGCAAAAGCTCGCCTATCTGGTACAACAGCATTACCGCAACGCCTTCCATGAGTCCGTCGCCCGTGAATATGCCGAGGATTATCGCGCCGACGGCGGCGACGGTCATTAAAAAGTTTTCGTCGAATATCTTGCCGGAAGCCAGATTTTTAAGCGTGTTCCAAATAACGGGATAGGCCACCGGCACAAATGCGAGGCCGTAGAAGGCATAGCCGATATATGTGAACACGTCGCCGCTTAACGCGAAGTCGAAGACGAGCGCGGGGATGAAAAAGACAACCGAGAGGGCTATTTGAACGATCTCTTTTAAATGCGATTTGAACAGGCCCTTTGCCGCAGGCTTGCCGTCGTCTATTTCGACGTCTTCGAAGTGTGTTATGGCATATACCGCCCTGTCGTAAGATTCGGGCGAATCTGCCGAGAGCACCACCGTCATATTCATAAAATCGACAGTGGCCGACACGCCGTTTATTGCGTTAAGCTCCTCTTCAAGCTCCCTGCCGCAGTTGGCGCAGCACAGATTTTTTATTTTGATGCGCCTGCCTTCGGCCGCGGGAAACGAGGCCTCCTGGGACGAGGACGGCTCTATCACCCTTACCTCTTCAAATTCGTTGCAGGCCGCCTTTACCGCGGGCAGAACGCTTTGTTCGCAGTCCACCACCACTTTCGACTGAACAAAATCGACCGAAGCCGAACTTACCCCCTGCCTCTTTGCAAGCTTATCTTCAAGCTCCGCGGCGCAGGCGGCACAGTCGAGCCCCTCTATTTTAAAAGTAAAATTACTCATCGCAGTCCAGATGCTCCTTTGCCGTTTTTATCATAAGCATTATGTGCTCGTCGGCGACGGTGTATATTATCTGTTTGCCGTTGCGACGCGCCCTTACTATTTTATTGTCTTTGAGCGTTTTAAGCTGATGCGACACCGCGCTTTGATTGCCGCCCACCGCCTGCGTTAAATGTTCGACGCACAGTTCGCCGCACGAGAGTGCCAAAAGAATTTTAAGGCGGGAAGGTTCGGAGATCGCCTTGAAACGTGCCGCCATCGTTGCCAGTTTTTCATCCGAAAGCATGGTGCGCCGCACGTCTTGCAGACGCTGTTCGTGTTCGGCCCGCTCGACGGGAGAATCATTGATTGCCATATCTTGCTCCTGTATTGTCATTTATTTTTTAATCATACCCCATATGCCGACCGAACGCAGGGCGCGACCGGATATACATATGAAAGATTATTCATATGATAATACATTAATTTTATTTTGTCAAGCGGTTGAACAAACTTTTTTAAGATCTGCATTTTTTTAAAAGACCAACCGCAAATGCGACAGCCGCGCGGCCGAAAATCGGCCGCGCGGCTTGAAAACGGTGAATTTTTTACCGTTAAACGCAAAACGGTATATTATATCGGAGCTTCGGAGCACGGAAGCTTGTCTGCTTTTACGCGCGCGAGGCAACGCGGGCGGCGGATCATTTGCGCCCGCCGTCATCCTTGTTTTCGCCCAAAAACTGCTTTATTATGGACGAACCTATTTTTTTGCCGAGGCGGACGCGCAGCGGCTCCTTTTTGGGCTTTTGAGGGACTTCAATGGAGCCTTGAAGCTGCATGTCGCGGCAGGGATTTTCGGGTACGTATTTGCATTCGACGGCATAGTCGAATACGTTTTTTAAGATACCTTCAACCGTGGCGCGGTCAGGTTCGGCGGCCTCGTCAACGGCGGCGAAGATGAGCGTTGTGCCTATCGAACCGACTTTTCGGTTGCCGAGCACTGGAAGAATGTAACTGTCGACGCACCTGCCTATCTCTTCGAGCTTACTCTTTTCGATCTTTTGCGTTGAAGCGAATTCGAGCGGGGAAGACGTTGCGCTTTGATACCATTCAAGCACGACGGGGGCGAATTTTTTATTCACTTTTGTGGGTGAAAGCAGCCAACGGGCCACGCCGCCTAAACCGCCGAATACGAGCGGAATGAGCGAAAGAATTATCGAAATTGTCGAAACGACAATGGCCACCGTCTGCATTGCCAGCCCCATGCTGTTTGCCGAGGCGAGCGCGCCCGTAACCGACAGCGCGGCTATGCTCATCGCAAGCGAGGCGACGCGCACGGCGTAACGGAAAATTTTTAAAAGGCGGGAATTGCGCGCGATGCTCCTTGTTGTGGAGCGGCGGGCGGTGTAGGCGCATACGCACAGCGCGACGGCCAGCGCGACGTATACGCCGAGTATGACGTATACGGCCACTTCCCAGCCGAAAGAGAGTGTGCCTGCCAGCGCGAGATATAAAATAATCGCCACATATATTGCGGTGAACGCCAAAGAAAAGACGAACGACAGCAGATTTAAACGGCGGGCTATCTGCGCGCGGTTGGAGTAGATTTTTTTGATGACGCAGCGCAGATCGTAGATGTCCTTGGCGAGAGTGAAAGTTTCTTCGCTGGAAATGGTGTGGCGCACCCTGCGCACCTCCTCTTCCCCTTCGGGCGGGGTCTGCGTTCCCGCGGCGGTATTGTTTTTTTCCTGTTTCATGGCTGTTTTACGCAGGATCAGTCGAGATACTGCGCGTACTCTTCGTACAACTCCTCTAATTTTTTATTCAATTCATCGAGCGAACGCGAAACCTCGTTCGCCTTTTTATAGTCGGCGGCGCATTCGTAAAGCTGCGCGGTGAGCTGCTTTTGCTCGCATTCGGCGGCGGATATGGCCGATTCGATGCGCTTTATATCCGCCTTGCGAGCGGCTTCGGCGGCCCTGTCTTTTTTTGAGCGGTAGCTTTCTTTTTTAGCCTGTTCGTATCTTTCGCGCTCGGCGGCGACCCTTGTCCTCTCCTCTTCGGCGGCGGCCGCCTGCTTTGCGGCAAGATAGCCGGCGTATCCCCCCGAATATACCGTGAGCGAGCCGTTTAGTATCTCGGCCACGCTGTCGGCCACGGCGGAGATGAGATACCTGTCGTGCGAAACGAATATGACAGTGCCGTCGAAGGCCTTTAACGCCCTTTCCAAACTTTCGCGGGCGGGCAGATCGAGGTGGTTTGTCGGCTCGTCCATGACGAGCACGTTGCCCCTCTCGTTTTCGAACACGCACAAGGCGAGTTTGGCGCGCTCGCCGCCCGAAAGTTCGCACACCTTTTTATCCATGTCTTCGGGCACGAGCCCGCAGCGGGCGAGTGAGGCGCGCACTTCGGTTTGGCCGTAGGCGACGTGCCTTTCCCACAATTCGGCCAGAACGGTGTTATGCGGGTCGAGGTTGGCGTTTTCCTGATCGAACACGGCAAAGCGGACGTATCTGCCGACCTCCACGGCGGGATCGCCGCCGGCCAGAATATGCTTTAAAAGCGTGGATTTACCCGCGCCGTTCGGCCCCACTATCGCTATCTTTTGCCCGCGCGTTACGCTTAAATTGCCCCCGGCAAACAGCGTTTTGCCGCCTATTTTTAGCGTTAGATCGCGTATAGTAAGCACCCTTTCGTAAGGGGGAGCGTCGTAGGAAAATGAAAACTTCGGCGGGGCGGGCGGGGTGTACGGCTTTTGCAACACCTCCATTTTTTCAAGTTGCTTAACGCGGCTCTGCGCCGATTTTGCGGTAGTGGCGCGCACTATGTTTTTATCGACGTATTCTTGAAGTTTTGCCCGCTCTTCGCACTGCTTTTCGTATTCCTTTAAGGCGAGCGCGAAGCGTTCGGCCTTTAACTGCTTGTATTTGGTGTAATTGCCTGGATAGAGCGACAGCGTTTTGTTTTCGATTTCGAGGGTGCGGCGGCACACCTTGTCTAAAAAATATCTGTCGTGCGAAACGACGAGCACCGCTGCGGGAAAGGACGAAAGATAGTCTTCGAGCCAGGCGAGAGTGGAAAGGTCGAGATGGTTTGTCGGCTCGTCCAAAATTAAAAGATCGGGCTGTTCCAAGAGAAGTTTTGCTATTTTAAGGCGGGTCTTTTCGCCGCCCGACATGGCCGAAACGACGCGGTCGTAAAACTTTTCGAACCCCATGCCGTTTAAAACGCGGCGAATTTTTACGTCGACGTTGTACGAGTCGCGCGCGGCCACATATTTTTGCGCCGCCTCCAATTTGGCCGAAACAACGCCGTATTCGCGCGAATCGGCAGAACACGAGGCAAGCGCGGCCGAAAGAGTTTGCAGCCTTTCGACGGCGGCAAAGTCCTGCGCGAACACCGTGCGCATCTCCTCGTATACCGTGTTATCGGAATCCAGTCCGCCGCTCTGCTCCAACAGGCCCACGGTAATGCCGTTTTTTGCGGTAACAAGGCCATAATCGGGGGTCAATGCGCCCATAATAAGTTTTATAAGGGTGGTTTTGCCCTCGCCGTTGGCACCGACGAGGGCCACCTTTTCGCCCTCGTTTACGGCAAAATCGACATCGCGGAATATTAAGTTGCCGCCGTATGAAAACCTGACGTTTTTAAAGTTGATAAGCATTTAAAGATCCCAGTCGGGTATGAATTTTGCGTCCGCGCTGGCCCGCTCCTGCAAGAACACGTTTTTAAGCCCGTACTCTTCGACGGCGGCCAGCACCTTGTTATATTCGCGCGGGGTTATGCCGCGCTGCAACTCTTTTAAATTTTGAATGTCGCCGCAGGGCGTATACTGGCTCATAAGGCTGAAATACACGCTTTCGGGCAGCTCCGACACGAATTTTACGATGTTTACGCTGTCGTATGCGGCCAGCGGCAGAATGAGGTGGCGAATTATGCAGCCCGAAAGCATTTTGCCGTCTTCGCGCATTTTAAGGGGCTGTTCGGCCATGAATTTTATGGCCGGCAGCGCGAATTCGGCATAGTCGCCGCGGGCGGTGTACCGCGCGGCGAGGGCGGGGTCGATGAATTTTAAATCGGGCAGCCAGATGTCGGTAAAGGTTGAGGCCAGCCGCAGGGCGGATATTTTTTCGTAGCCGTGCGTGTTGTAGACAACGGGTATCGAGGGGCGGTAAATTTTAAAAGCCGCGGCAATATCCGCCACATAATGGGTGGGGTTCACCAAATTTATGTTGTCCGCGCCGAGGCGTTCGAGGGAATAGAAAATTTCGGCGAGCTGTTCGACGGAGAACTCCCTGCCCCTTTCCGCGCGCGACACGGGATAGTTTTGGCAGAACACACATTTGAGCGAACAGCCGCAAAAGAACACGCAGCCGCTGCCCTTTGAAAAGGAGACGGGCGGTTCTTCGTAGGGGTGAAGATAATATTTTGCTATTTTTATGCCCTTTACGCCGCAAAAGCCCTCGCTTTTTGAGCGGTCGGCGTTGCAGCCGACGGGACAGAGCGAACATTTCATACCGATATTATAAGATAAAAGACGGATAAAAGCAATCTATTTTGATTGACAAAGTTGCGGGCCGTATGTATAATAACTTAGCAAACATCAAGAGTGTGCGAGGGATCGGCCCTGCGACCACACAGCAACCTGCAACGCAGCAAGGTGCTAATGCCGAACCGATGGGATAAATCATGTTTAAAAAACCCGCTCGGTGAGGCCGAGCGGGTTTTTGTGCGCAAAAGACCGCATGCGGCGCGGGCGGGCCGAATGCATACGATTTTAAATTTATAAGGAGCAACATGAAGAAATTTTTTACGAGCGAAAGCGTTACCGAAGGACACCCCGACAAACTGTGCGACAGCATATCCGACGCGATAGTCGACGCCATACTTTTATCCGACCCCGACGCGAGGTGCGCGGTTGAATGCTGCGCGGCATACGACAGGCTGCTTATAATGGGCGAAGTGACGGCCCGCGTGCAGCCCGATTACGAAAAAATAGCGCGCGAAACGATAGCGCGCATAGGATATGACTTCGGCGGCTTCGCCCACGACAAGTGCAAAATAACCGTTGCCGTGCACAAGCAGAGCGCGGACATTGCGCTGGGCGTGGACAGATCGCTTGAAGCCAAGGACGGGGAAAGCGACGCCGAGGCCGAGATAGGCGCGGGCGACCAGGGCATGATGTTCGGCTATGCCTGCCGCGAAACCGAGGAACTTATGCCCCTGCCCATAATGCTTGCGCACAAGCTGGCGGCAAGGCTTACCGCGGTGAGAAAGAACGGAACGCTGAAATATCTGCGACCCGACGGCAAGACGCAGGTGACGGTGGAATACGACGGAAAAACGCCGAGGCGGGTAGAGGCCGTTGTGGTTTCGGCTCAGCACGACGAAAGCGTGAGCCAGGAGCAGCTGCGCGCCGACGTTAAAAAGCATGTGATAGACGAAATTATCCCCTCCTCTCTTTTGGACGGCGACACGAAGTTTTTCATCAATCCCACGGGCAGATTTGAAATAGGCGGCCCTGAGGGAGACAGCGGACTTACGGGCAGAAAGATAATAGTTGACACCTACGGCGGCAAGTGCGCGCACGGCGGCGGAGCTTTTTCGGGCAAGGACGCGACGAAAGTAGACCGTTCGGCAACCTACATGGCAAGGTATATATGCAAAAACCTTGTTGCGGCGGGACTGTGCGACGAAGTTGAATTGCAGGTTTCGTATGCGATAGGCGTAAGCAGGCCGATTTCGGTATTCGTGGATACGTTCGGCACGGGCAAACTGCCCGACGGCGAAATAGCCGACATAGTGGTTGAAAAATTTGACCTAAGGCCCTACTCCATCATCAAGACGCTGGGACTGCGCGCGCCCATATATGCGCAGACGGCGGCGTACGGGCACTTCGGCAAACCGCAGCTGCCCTGGGAGAGATGCGACAGAGCCGAAGAGCTGGCGGCCTGCTTGAAAAAATGAACGGCTTTTTAAAGGCTGTTGCCGACGCCGTTTTTCCGCCGCGCTTTACTTGCGACCTGTGCGGCAGAGAGATATTCGACGGCGGACACTTTTGCAAGGAATGCGCGGGCAGGGTTAGCTTTAACGACGGCACGACCTGCCCGGTGTGCGGCCGACGAACCAAGGCCGAGGGCATGTGCCTTGAATGCAAGGCGCATTCTCCCGCATACGACAGAGCGATTTCCGCCATGATATACGAGGACGGCGGCGCGGCCGTGATTTTAAAATTCAAGCGCGGCGGAGCATACCTTAAAGATTACTTTGCAGAACTGCTTGCGCCGAAATGCGGGTGCTTTGACGACGCCGACGGAGTGTGCTATATACCCATGACGCGCAGGACCGAACGCGAGAGGGGATATAACCAGGCCGAACTTTTGGCAAAGGAGCTGGCCGAACGGCTGCATCTGCCCGTCGTGAACGCACTTGAAAAGATAAAGGACACGGGCGAACAGAAATCGCTTACGCGCAGGGAGCGCGAGGACAACCTGAGGGGATGTTTCAGGGCGGAACGAAAGATAGTGGCGGGGCGTAAGCTTATATTGACGGACGACGTGATGACCACGGGAGCGACGCTTGAAGAGGCCGCGCGCATACTTAAAAAGCGGGGCGCGGCAAAGGTGTATGCGGTCACGGCGGCTTCGGTGGAATTAAAGCGCGAGATATAGTGCGATGCGTAAATTCGATTACAACGCGCCGCGGGGGACTGTTTAAAACAGTCCCCCGCGGCGCGTTTTTGCACGGATATATTTAATTGGGCCGCATATATACCATGAATACCGCGCTATTCGGCATTGCCGAGCATGGCTTTGAAGGCGGCTTCGTCGATTATTTTTACGCCGAGTTTTTCGGCCTTTTCAAGCTTGGAGCCGGCCTCGTCGCCGGCAACGACGAGCGTCGTCTTTTTTGTGACGGACGAGCCGCACTCTCCCCCTTCGTCGCGGATGAGCTTTTGCGCCTCGCTGCGGGTATACGAGGACAGCGTGCCGGTGAGCACCACCACCTGCCCTTCAAACGCGCCCCCCTTGGTTTCACGCACGGTGTATTCGGGCGTGACAAAGGATAACAGAGCCGAAAGTTCGGCAACGTTGCTTTCGTCGGCAAACCAGTTCACGATGGCATTTGCCGAAATTTCGCCTATATTTTCGAGCTTTACAAGCTGTTCGACGGTGGCATTTGACAGAGCCTGAACGCTTTTGAACGCGTTTGCAAGGTCGCGCGCGGCCACTTTGCCCACGCCGTCGATGCCGAGAGCGAAGATAAATCTTTCGAGAGGGACGCGCCTGCTTGCCGAAATTGCGGACAGCAGGTTGTTTATCTTCCTTTCCCTGAAACCTTCGAGCAACGAGACGTCGGCGGCGGTGAGGGAATACAGCTGCGAACAGTTTGTAAGACCCAGTTTTTTGTTGAGCTGTTCGGCCGTGGCTTCGGAAAAGCCTTCGATGTCCATTGCGTCCTTTTGGGCGAAATGTTCGAACTTGGCGACGATGCGCGGCGGGCACAGCCTGTTGGTGCAGAACAGGTTTGCACCCTCTTCGCGCACGCTGCTGCCGCAGTAGGGACAGACAGAGGGTTTTTGAATATCGACGCTTGTGCCCGTATGCTCTACGCAGCCTAAAATTTCGGGTATGACCTCGTTGGAACGGCGGATGGCGACAACCGAACCTATGCGCACGTCCTTGCGGCCTATATCGCCGAAATTGTTGAGCGTGGCCTTGCGCACGGTGGCCCCGCCCAGCTCGACGGGTTCGACTATGGCGAGGGGAGTCAGCTTGCCCGTTCTGCCCACCTGCCACCTCACTTCCTTTACCACCGTTTGAGCTTCTTCGGCTTCAAACTTGAACGCGACGGCCCAGCGGGGGAACTTATCGGTATAACCCAAGGCCTCGCGGCCGGACACTTCGTTGAGTTTTATCACCGCGCCGTCGGTGAGCACGTCTATCTTTTTGCGCTCGACTTCGATCTCTTCGAGCGCGCGCGTTATCTCCTCTTCGCTGCCGCACACCCTTAAATAGGGATACACTTTAAAGCGGTTTTCCTTTAAGAACGAAAACATTTCGACCTGCGAAGAGAATGTTTTGCCTTCGATATAGTTTACGTTGTAAAACAGGATCTCCACCCCGCGGGAGGCGGTTACGGCCGGATCGAGATTGCGCACCGCGCCGGCTGCGGCGTTGCGCGCGTTCTTTAATTTTTCGGCGGCCGTGCTGTTGTATTTTTCGAGCGCGGAGAGGGGGATTACGGCTTCGCCCTGCACCTCCATTCTGCCCGTGAACGGCACCGACAGCGGAACGGAACGTATGGTAAGGCACTGGGCGGTTACGTCTTCGCCCTCCACGCCGTTGCCGCGGGTGGTGGCGCGCACGAACGCTCCGTCTTCGTAAGTGAGACACATGGTGAGGCCGTCGTACTTGTATTCGACGGTGAAGTCGGCGTTCGGCTCAACCTTTTTAACGCGCGTTACAAAGGCCGAAAGCCTTTCGTAAGTTACGCACTTATCCAGAGAATACAGTCTGGATATGTGCCTGTGGCGTTCAAATCCCTTCAACGGCTCGCCGCCGACGCGACGGGTGGGACTGTCGGGTTCTATCTTGCCCGAAAGCTTTTCGAGTTCGACAAGCTCATCGTAATATTTATCGTATTCCCTGTCCGACACCGAGGGGGCGTCGAGAACATAGTATTCGTATGCCCAACGGTTGAGCTTTTCGATCAGTTCGCGCATTCTGTTCATTGCAGTATCTCCAACGGCGCGAGCGACGCCGAAAGTTCCTTTATCCCCTGTCCTTCAAAGGCGACGTTTAAGGTGTTGCCGCCGTTTTTGAGCGCGATGACGGTGCCGTAGCCGAATTTGGGATGTTTTACCTTGGTGCCGACGGCATAGCTTTTGCCTCCCCCTGCCGTCTTTGCGGGCGCGCGGCCGAACGCGGACGCCGGCGAAAAAGAGCCCGATGCAGTGGCGCGCGGAGACGGGATGTCGCTTTGATAGCCTTCGTCGGAGGAATACACCCCCCTGCCGCGCGAGCTTTCGCCGAAGTCGCCGCGAGAGGAACGGGAATATGAATAAGAGCCGTACCCGCGGGAATATGTTCCGCCGAACGCGCCGCCGTAAGAAGAGCCGAAGCCGCCCTGACCGCCGCGCGCGTCGATGCCGAGTTCTTCGGCAAGTTCGCCGATGAAGCGTGAGGGCATGGTTCTGTCGCGGTGGCCGTACAGATAGCGCGATTTGGAGCGAGTGAGATACAGCCGTCTGCGGGCGCGGGTTATGGCCACATACATCAGCCGCCTCTCCTCTTCGAGCGATTTAGGATCGCTTTCGGAGCGCGAGGCGGGCATTATGCCGTCTTCGAGCCCGCAGATTATTACGTTGTCGAATTCCAGCCCCTTGACCGAATGTATGGTGGCGAGCGTTACATAGTTGCCGTCGTCCATGTCGTCGGTATCGGAGGCGAGAGTAACCTGATTGAGATAGTCGCCGAGCGAGGCCGAAGGATTCAGTCGGGCGAAGTCGTCGACGGAGGCGATGAATTCGTCGAGGTTGGCAAGCTTTGAGTCGCCCTCGTCGGTGCCGTCGTCGTAAGCTTCGCGCAGGCGGGTGCGGGATATTACGTCGCGGACGAGTTGGGCAACGCTGTCCTGCTGCGCCGCGACCACGAAATCTTTGATTTGGGAGGCAAAGTCGCTTATCTTGCTCTTCGCGCCCGCGGTCAGCGGCAGGTATTCGACGTCGAGGCAGGCGTCGTACAACGACAGCCCCGAAGAGAGTTTGTAACTTTCCATAACTTCGAGCGTTTTGCCGCCTATGCCGCGCTTGGGCACGTTGATTATGCGGGTGAGAGCCTCGTCGTCGAAGGGATTGTTTATAAGGCGGAGATAGGCGAGAATGTCTTTTACTTCGCGCCGTTCGAAGAATTTGAAGCCGCCGAACACCTTGTAGGGGATGGAATATTTTGTGAATTCCTGTTCGTAAGAGCGGGTGAGCGCGTTTATGCGCATGAGAACCGCGAATGACGAATACTTTTCGCCGCGGGCGGCCGCCGAGGATATTGTGCGGGCGGCGAACAGGGCTTCTTCGGTTTCCTCTTCCGCCTGAAAATACGATGGCTTTTGCCCCTCTTCCGCCTCCGTCCACAGCGTCTTTTTGTGGCGCGCGCCGTTGTGCTTTATTATGGCGTTTGCAAGGTTCAATATTGATTTCGTCGAACGATAGTTGCGTTCCAACTTAAAAACCTTAGCGTCGGGATAGTCCCTGTCGAAGCGCAGGATGTTCTCGATTTCGGCACCGCGCCAGCCGTAGATCGACTGGTCGTCGTCGCCCACCGCGAACAGATTGTTGTGCTTTGAAGCCAACTTTTTTATTATGCTGTACTGCACGGCGTTGGTATCCTGAAACTCATCCACGAGGATGTATTTGAACTTATCCGAAAGAAAGTCGAGCGCGTCGGAGTTGCCGCGCAGCAGACGGAGCGTGCGTATCAAAAGGTCGTCGAAGTCGAGCGCGTTGTTTTCGGCAAGGTGTTTTTCGTACTTTTCATATACGCACACGATGTCGTCCATGCGGGGAACGTCGCCGTAACGCCTGCCGTACGTATCGGGGTCAAGCCCCAGCATTTTTGCGTTGCCTATGTGATACTTGGCGTCCTTTAACAGTTTGTCGTCGTCGAAATCGAGCTCTTTGAAAGATTTTTTAATGACGTTTGCGCGCTCGGTTTCGGAGTATATCGAAAAGTTGGGCTTTATGCCCGCCTCCTCTGCAAACCTGCGCAGAATGCGCACGCACATGGAGTGGATGGTGCATATCCACATGCCCTGCACGTCGCCGAGAATGTTTGAAAGTCTTTCGCGCATTTCGCCCGCGGCCTTGTTTGTAAAAGTTATGGCGAGTATTTCGTGCGGGGAGGCGAGATCGCGGCTGAGTATGTATGCGATGCGCGAAGTTAAAACGCGCGTTTTGCCGCTGCCCGCGCCCGCGAGCACGAGCACGGGGCCTTCGGTTTGCGTTACGGGTTTTATCTGTTCGGAATTGAGTGCTGAGAGAATTTCGTCCATGGTTTATCCAAAAATTTTGATTTATATCATTATACCACACCGGCCGGCGTTTGACAACAGTTAAACATCCATTTCCTTTTCGGCCTTGTACTTTTCGAGCGCGGCGAGATATTTTGCCGAGAGCTGCAAAGTATACCTCTGCTTTTCCTCGTACGAGAGCGAGGCGTAGTATTCTTTATCGGTAAGCCGACCTATTGCATCCGAAACTTCGCCGCACGTTTCGAGCAGATTTTTTACCTTTAAGTAAAAATCGTCGGGCTTTTCGCCGCGTATATCCGATTTTACCCTGTCGACTATGTTCGACTTTACCTTAACCTCGTTCATGCCCATGGCGCGGGCGCGGGCGGCCGTTTGAACGGCTTCGGCCTTGCGCTGCTGCCAGAAGTTTGTTTTGAGTCTGCGCTTTGCGCGGCGGGCCGCGCTTTTTAAATCTTCCATAAAATCCCCCGAAAAATTTTATCGTTTTACAAATTGTGACAATTTTTTTAAAGAAAAATCCTGTCGGAAATATCTTTTGCATACCCGACAGGATCCGTTCTTGTTTTTAGTTGCGGCTGCGCTTTCTGGCGGCTTCGCTCTTCTTGCGCCTCTTTACCGAAGGAGATTCATAGAACTCTTTCTTTCTGAGGTCGCCGATTATGCCGTCGCGCGAGCACTTTCTTTTAAATCTTCTGAGCGCGCTTTCGACCGACTCGTTTTCACCTACTTTGATAGTGGACATAGCTTCTTTTCAACCCTCCTTCGCCTACGCAGTTATTTTTTCAATTACCTATTTATTATACAAAAGCCTTTAACCAAAGTCAACTTTTTGCGCGCGCATTTTATTATTTTTTCTATCTTTTGTTGCAATTTATATTGCGCTATGGTATACTTTATTTACTATATTATATACTTTGTTTTTCGGGAGAAAGCTAAATGAAAAGAAAGCTTTTTTTATTTTTTCTTGCTCTTGCCGCAACACTATGTATTGCATTCGCCCTACCTGCCTGTGTATCATCCGAAAAAAGTAATGCTCCATTCATAGGCAGCGATGGATTGGAATACACCATCTCTGACGACGGAACATATTGCATAGTTTCAGGCATGGGAACTAACTTTCAGACTGACATAATTATCCCATCAATTTGTAATAATCTACCCGTCAAAGAGATAGGCGATGAGGCTTTTCAGAGCTATTCACTTACAAGCATAAGCATTCCCAACAGCATAACCCTCATAGGCGATCGCGCATTTCGATATTGCGACTCAATTACAAGCATAACAATTCCCGACAGCATAACTTTCATTGGTGAGAGTGCGTTCTTTTTATGCTCCGCACTTACAAGCGTACATATAACAGATATTGCCGCATGGTGTAAAATTAAATTTGAAGACGAATCTTCTAATCCGTTATATTATGCTAATGATCTATACTTAAATGGTAAACTTGTATCCGAACTTAAAATACCCGATAGTGTCAGATCAATTGGCAATCTAGCGTTCATTAATTCTTCCTCCATTACAAGCATAATCATTCCCGACAGCGTCACTTCTATTGGCAATAGCGCGTTCAGTGGCTGTACTGCACTTATAGGTTTGACCATTCCCGACAGCGTCATTTCTATTGGCAATGGCGCGTTCAGTAGGTGTTCCTCACTTGCAAGTATACCCATTCCTAACAGTCTCACTTTTATTGGCGATGGTGCGTTCACTGGTTGCTCCGCACTTACAAGCATAACTATTCCCGACACAATAACCCACATTAACAATAGTGTATTCTTTGGTTGCTTCTCGCTTACAGATATAGTTATTTCTGACAGCGTCACTTCTATTGGCAACCATGCATTCACTAATTGCTCTTCGCTTACAAACGTGACCATTCCAAACAGTATCACACACATTGGCGATTATGCGTTTGAGACCTCTGGTCTTACAAGCGTAATTATTCCAGACAGCATCACTTCCATTGGCGATTATACATTTGCAAGCTGCATTTCACTTACAAACGTGACCATTCCTGACAGCGTCACTTCCATTGGCGATTATACATTTGCAAGCTGCATTTCACTTACAAACGTGACTATTCCTGACAGCGTCACTTCCATTGGCGATTATGCATTTGGAAGCTGCACTTCTCTTACAAAAGTAAATATTGGCGACAATGTCACTTTTATTGGCGACCAAGCGTTCCTTGGTTGCTCCGCACTTACAAGTTTGACCATTCCTGACAGCGTCACTTCCATTGGTGAATATACATTCAGTAGTTGCACTTCGCTTACAATAGTGGATATTGGCGACAATGTCACTTGCATTGGCGATTTGGCATTCGTTTATTGTTCCACACTTAAAAGCATAATTATTCCCAAGAGCGTTACACGCATTAGCGAGTCTGCGTTCGCGGACTGCAACTCACTCGAAAGTGTATACTTTACAGGAACTGCAAAGGATTGGAATAATATTGATATTGGTTTGAATAATACCTACCTTACAGAAGCGACGATATACTACTATTCCGAAAGTCAGCCGACCGAAGAGGGTGATTATTGGCACTATGTGGACGGAGTGCCCACGGTTTGGTAAAGCTGTTTGGACGGTTTTTATTGAATTTTATGAAAGCCTCGGCGGACGATGTCCGCCGAGGCTTTCATTTTTAATAGATTTTTTTTATTACTTATGTCATTTCGAGCAATCGAATGTGGTATAATGAAATTGGACAAAAAGCTAAATGACAAAAAGGAGAAAAGCAAATGCCCAAAGGACAAAGGAAAAGCTATACCAAAGAATTCAAATTAAGCGTGGTGTATGCCATGCTGGGCGGAACACAACGGCCCAAAGAGATATTCGCAGAATATAAAATAGACCGCCAAACGGCATACCGCTGGGTGAGCGAATTCAAAGCCAAAGGCGAGAGCGCGTTTGAGGATAAAAGCGTATTGCTGGGAGCGGAAGTGGAACAACTGCGGAAAGAGAACGAGCGGCTCAGGCGGGAGAACGAAATATTAAAAAAAGCGAGGGCATACTTTGCGGAACGCAACGCGAAAAAGTAGATTACATCAACCAAGAGTCATGGAGATCAGCATTGAGCGAAGTATGCCGAGTAATAGACGTTGCGAGATCGAGTGTGTATTATGGAAAACGCCGCAAGAGCAAAAGCAGCATAACAAAAGAAGAACTGCATGCGGTAAAGTCGATACTGGAAGAGCAACACCATTCGTTCGGCCGCCGCGTAGTACACCGTCTTCTGAAACAGCGAGGGATAGACATAACCGAATACAGAATAAGCAAAATATTCAAGGGAATAGGCCACATATCCAAGTACGGGCGCAGGAAGTGTAAAAACGTAAACACATCGGATAACACGAAAGAATATCGCAAGGCAAATCTGTTGCCGCAAATAAGCGCGGAGCAAAAAGAGTTGCTCGTAATATGGCATATGGACTTTACAGAAGCCAAAACGGCAGACGGTAAGATATACTGTTGCGGAATAATATATAACGGGAAGCGCATACTTGCGGGATTAGAGACAAGCAAACGCTGCAACGGCAAGTTTGCGGTAACAACGGCAGAGCACGCGATAGCGAGGTATGGAAAGCCTGATATAATACATACGGACAGGGGCACACAATTTCTATCAAAAGCTTTCCGTGACATGATGGAAAGGGAAGAAATAACACACAGCATGTCACGCCCGCACAAGCCTTGCGACAATGCTCCGATAGAAACATTTTGGAAGAGCATGAAAACTGAGGTTGGATATACTGAGGATATGACGGACGAAGAAATGCAGATGGTAACAGAATATTACGGTCATTATTACAATACCCTCCGTCCGCACAGCGCATTAGGATATCTCTCTCCTCTTGCATACATAAATCTAAAAAATGTCATTTAAAATGTCATTTTACTTGTCCAAATTTTCGCCCATTTTCATCGCGCGAGGAGGCGTAGCCGACGACGCTCTGCCAAGGCTCCCGCAGGGAAACGGCAGATAAATCTCACCTTATTGATAGATTTCTCCATGCGCCCGACCTCGTCGGGCTTAGTCGAAATGACAATGGTGGTATATTATGCCGCGCTTAGTCGAAATGACAGGGCGGGGCGCCATAACTTGCAAAAACAATCAAACCCAGCCTGCCCCAAGGCAAATGCCGTTTACCGCAATGCCGACAAGCACGGAAATTGCGTATACCGTGACGATTAACAAAAGGTTGCGCTTTATTTTTTTTACGTCCTTCAACAGCACGACGAAGCCCAGCCCCGCGTTGCAGCACAGCCCCGCGGCAAGCCCGCCGAAGGTTATGCCGCCGCTGCAAAACGTTTGAGCGAGCACCGCGCTGGACGCGCAGTTGGGAATGAGGCCTATGGCCGAAGTTATCAAAGGTTCCACATACGGCCCGCCGACAAACGCGGCGATTATCGCGTCGCGGTTGTATTCGAACACATACCCGAACACGAGCGTTACCGCAAAGATATACAACGCGATCTTTAACGAGTGAACGAGAGGTTCGACGAGATACAGCTTTATGTTGCTTTTGCCCTCGTGTTCCCTGCCGCACGAATAGCCTTCGACATCGGCGACGGGGCGAACGGGGACGGCGGTCTTGCCGCGCAGAGCGATGTTTGCCGCATAGCCGAACACGACGCCGGCGGCTATTTTTACCGCGATGAGCGGCAGCACCCACGGTATGCCCGCCGGGTTGGTTACGAGTATTATCAAAGCTTCGTCGCTGGTGGCGATGAACACGGCAAGCAGGGTGCCCGCGGTGATAAGTCCGCCTTCGTACAGCTTTGCCGCCATCACCGAAAAACCGCACTGCGGTATTATGCCCGTAAGCGTGCCGGCAAGCGGTGCGAGGTTGCCCTGCAACAGCTTTTTATTCTTTATAAACGACGCCTTGTGTTCGAACAGTTCTATCAGAATGTATATTACAAGTATGAACGGAAACACCTTTAAGGTGTCCAGCAAGCAGTCGATAAAAACTTCCATATGCTCCTTTTGAACGCAAATCGGCGCGGTATACCCCGCAGTATGCCGCCGCAAACAACAATTCTGCGCGCCGCCCGCAGGCGGCGAACCAAAGCCCCCGCGATATGTCGCGGGGGCGTGACTTATATGATTTTACACGATTTTCAACGCTTTTAAACTTTATTTGCGCCTTTTGCCCTTGGGCTCTTCGACAGGTTTGAGCGAAGCTTTTAAGGCCTCCTCCTCGGCGGCGGCGAGGGGAAGAACTTCGGCGTCGCGGCGTCCCGTTTGAACATATCCGCCGTCTCGACCGAGGATCGAAAGGCGGGTTTCGGCATCGAACAGATAGACGCGCGAACCGTCGACATTCAGTTTTACCGCGGCACCCTTTTGAATGTCCACGGGCATGAGTGCGGTCAGCGACAGGCCGCCCGCAAGGGTGCATTCGGCATACAGTCTGCCGCCCTCGCTCTGCGTATACGCCACCGCAGCTTCGCACCCGTCGCCCACTTTTACGTCTTCGGGCCGTACGCCGAGCACGACCTTTTTGCCCGTACCCGCATACTCTTCGGCACTTTGCAGCCTTTGAGCTATATTTTGGCCGAGCCGCCATTTAAAGCTGCCGCGCACGGCATAGAGCGCGCCCTCTTCCTCTTCGAGCGTGACATCGATGAAGTTGATTTCGGGCGAGCCGACGAGCAGCGCGACGTGGGTGTTTGCGGGATAGTCGTAGAGGTTTGCGGGGGTATCCACCTGCTGAACGACGCCCTCGCGCAGTACCGCCACGCGGGAAGCCATTGCAAAAGCTTCGGCAACGTTCTTTGTGGCGTATATGAACGTGCCCTCCATGCGGGCCTGCAAATTCATTATTAGACTGCGCATCTGCGCCTTTAAATTTTCGTCGAGGCCGGCTATCGGATCGTCGAAGAGGTACAGTTTAGGCTCCCTTGCGATGGCCCTGCCCAGCGCGACGCGCTGCCTCTGCGCGGCGGTGAGCGTTTTGGGTTTGCGGGTTAAAACGTCTTCAAGGCCCAAAATGCCGGCGGCGGCGCGAACGCGCTTATCCACGAGTATTTCGGGCGATTTGCGCGCCCTTAACCCGAACGCGAGATTGTCGTACACCGTTAAATTGGGCGAAAGGGTGTCGTTGCGGAATATCATGGCCACATCCCTGAACTTGGGGGGCGTACCAGTATAGTCCTTGCCGCCTATCATTATCTGACCCGACGTAGGCTCTTCAAGCCCCGCTATAACGCGCAGCAGCGTAGATTTGCCGCTCTTTTCGCCGCCGACGACGGCGACGAATTCTCTGTCGGAAAATTCGAGGTTGACATTGCAGAGCGCGAGCGCGCCCGAAGGATAGAGTTTGCTTACGTCCTTTAACACTAAATTTGCCATTGAACTGCTCCGTTGCAAACGAAATTGCTTAAACTTTTTTAATATAATACCACATAAAAGGCGCATTTACAAAGGGGTTTGAGGGTATTTTAAAAAATTTTACCTAAATTTCTTGAAAATCGCGCCGAAGCGTGGTAAAGTAATGGTGTATGAACAGATGCGACTATAACAAACTGATGCTTGAAGAGCTTGAAGGAGCGCGGGAAAAGAAATTGCTACTGCACGCATGCTGCGCGCCGTGCTCTTCGGCCTGCCTTGAAAGGCTTTACGGCAGAGTGCACACCGCCGTGCTGTTTTATAACCCCAATATCGAAACGGAGGAATATTTGAAGCGCGAAAACGAGCTTAAACGCTTTTTGCGCGAGACGGATTTGGCCGATTTTTTTGAATGCAAGCACGAAAAGGAGGCCTACTATGCCGCCGTTAAGGGGCTTGAAAACGAAAAAGAGGGCGGAAAAAGATGCGCAAAGTGCTTTGAACTCAGGCTGGATTTTACCGCCCGCACCGCAGCGGAAAACGGCTTCGACTACTTTGCCACCACCCTCACCGTAAGCCCGCTTAAAGACGCGGAGCTGATAAACGGCATAGGCGAGGAGTGCGCAAAAAAATACGGAGTAAAATGGCTGCCGAACGATTTTAAAAAGGCGAACGGGTATTTGCGCAGCTGCGAACTTTCGCGCGAACACAAACTGTACAGGCAGGATTACTGCGGATGCGTATACTCGATGCGCGAAAGGGACGAGCGAGCGGCCGCAGCAAAGATTAAAAGCGGCTGCAAGCCATAACCTTTGCCGCAATTTGCGGAAAGGTACTTGCAAAACCTTTTAAAACGTGATATAATTTTAACAGCATAAATCATTGCGCCGCGCGGCCTGCCGCAAATTTGCATAGAGGGCGACGGCAAAAACACTTAAAGGACAAGTTTTATGGATATAAACCGCTATTCGCCGAGATACGGCGTGAACTACAAGCACATGACAAAGCTGGCAGACTTTTCTACCGAAGAGATATTCGAATTCCTGTATGCCACGAGAGCGATGAAGGACAAGTTTATAGCGCACGAGGACACGAGAATACTAAACGGCGTTACGGTTGCGCTGCTGTTCGGCGACACTTCGCTGCGTACGCGCTCGGCACTGGAAATAGGCATAAGTCAGCTGGGCGGCGGATGCGTCGATCTGCCTTACAGCGAACGCGACATGCGCGCCGGAGAAAACATAACCGACATAGTTACCGTGCTTGCGCGCTACGGCGTGGGCGCGATAGTTACGCGCGGCATAAAGCAGACGGCGTTGGACGATTATGTTGCGGTTTCGCCCATTCCCATAATAAATTCGACGAACGACGACTTCGACCCCATTCAGACGGTGTGCGACCTGTTTACGATCTGGGAGCGCAAGCGCAGGTTAGAAGGGCTTAAAATCGCCTATATAGGCAAGGGTTCGCACGTTGCGGCCTCGCTTATTATGGGCGCGGTGAAGTGCGGCATGGAAGTTGCCGTGGCCACGCCCGACGAATTCAGAATAAAGCGCGAACACGTTTTGCGCGCCGAACAGTACGGCACACTGACTCTTACCGACGACCCCTACTATGCCGCAAAGGACGCCGACATAATTTACACCGACAGCTATCGTTACCACACTCGCATATCCGACGAGGAACTGCATATAATGGCACCTTACAAGGTGAACAACTCGATAATGTCGACGGCGAAACCCGACGCGATGTTTATGCATCCCCTGCCCGCTTCGCGCGGGGTGGAAGTTACCGCGGACGTTATAGACGGCAAGCAGAGCGCGGTGATGGAACAGGCCGAAAACAAGCTGCATGCCATAAAGGGCATACTCGGTTTGCTGGTCGACTGACAAACAGACGCCGGCCGAATCGCTTTAAACGAACAAATCGACAAATACTTTTTTAATTTTGCGCATTTTAAAGCCGCGGCGACCGACTAAAAGTCGGTCGCCGCGGCTGATTTTAAATAATATTCGTTTTAACGCCAAATTCATCGAAGCGGCGCGAAATTTACACCGATTGACCCGCATATATACCGCGATCACTGCGGTTTTTTAAGTTCCATGACAACCACTTCGGGACGGTTGAAAAGGCGCAGAGGGAATTCGGAGTTGCCCAGCCCGCGCGAAATTATCATGTGTGTGGAACCGAGAGTGCAGTCGCCCGCGGTGAGTTCGGGCAGCAGACCCTGGCCGGGGGCGTACACGCCCTGACCGAAGATGCGCCACTGGCCGCCGTGCGCGTGGCCGCAGAACACAAGGTCGTACCCCGCGCGCGCATATCTGCGCAAAAACTGCGGCTCGTGGGCGAGCAAAATTTTATACACGTCGAAATCGGGAGTGATTTCGAATATCTTATTGTTCTTTAAATGCGCGCAGCCCAGCCCAACCAGGGCGACGCCGCGAAACATCACATATTCGTTTTCCAAAATTACCGCGCCGGCGTCGGCGATGCGCTTTGAAAAGCCGCGGTAATTTTTATAACGCATTTCGTGATTGCCCGAAACGTAATAGAAGGGAGCTATTTTGCTGAGTTTTTCGACAAGTTCGACGGCGGCCTCTTCGCCCGGCTTGCGATAGAGATGAATTATATCGCCGGTGAAAACTATTACGTCGGGAGCAAGCTTTTTGACAAGCGAAACCAGCCTGCGGTTACCCCTGCCGAAACGCTTTGCATGCAGATCGGACAGGTGGACTATTTTTATATCGCCCTTCAACTTATCGCTTGAAAGGGAATATTTGGTGACCCCCAGGCAGCTGTTTGAAAACCATATAAACAATATTAGCGCGGCGCAGCACCCCGCGGCGACCGACACTATGGCGGCTATCTGACCGGGCGTCATACCTGCACCACCGCGCGGAAGATTTTTTTGCCCTGAGACATAAAGCGGGCCTCGTGCTCGGTTACGACGTTGCCTTCGAAGGGGTGCGAGGCGAGATCGCGGCAGACGGAGGATATTTTAAAGCCCTCCTGCCCGTAACACTGCAACGAATAGTCGAAAAACGCCTCGTCGTCAGTCTTTTGCCATATCTCCCCTCCCTCGGTCAAAAGCGATTTATATATCTGCAAAAAGCGGGGATTGGTAAGCCTTTGACGCACATAGCCGAGCTTGGGCAGGGGGTTGGAAAAATTTAAATAGATGCGCGATATGCTGTGTTCGGGAATGTATCTGGGCAGCACTTCGGCCGCGCAGATGAGAAAATGCACGTTGTTTAAGCCGAGAGGCAGCGCGCTTTCCACCGCCTCCACCATGACGTTTGAAATCTTTTCGACGGCGACAAAATTCACTTCGGGATGGAGCAGGGCCATTTTGTTTACGAACCCGCCCTTGCCGCAGCCGACTTCGAGATGTACGGGATTGGAATTGCCGAACATGCAAGCGAAGGAAAACAGATCGCGCTGCATGGCGGCAAGCTTCATATTTTTTTGCGAAAGATCGGCCGTTGTGAGTATTGAGCCGCAGTTTGCAAGCCTTTCTTCAAGGTGGCTTTTTTTGTGCATTCTCATATAAATAATTTTAACATATTTCAACACGGGCGCGCAACTGTTTACGCGCGCGCAACGACACAAATTTATTTTATTTTTATTTTTGTTATACATGTTTTATGCTTTTTTACGCGCATTATAAATAAGCGTCGGGTAAAAAACTCTCCGTTTCTGAAAGTACTATCCTTTCGCGCGTCGGGAGGGACGGGAAATTAAAGGAGGAGAAAACATTGGACGTGTTTGAAGTTTTTGACGCCCTTACCCTTTACGGCGCGGATATAGCCGCACTGTCCGTTTTGACCTGCGCCGTCGTGCAGATATTAAAGCGCACTCTTTTAAAAAAGTGCCAAAAAAAGGTTTTAACCTTTTTGCCTTACATACTGGGCTTTATATTCTGCGCCGCGTTTGCCGCTGTAAGCGAACTGAACGTAAATTTTATCTTTGAACACCTGCCCGAAACCGGAGAACGGGGGTTTATGGTGGGTTCGCTTTCTACACTCTTATATGTGTGGTACGAGCAATTTATAAGGCAGAAAAACGACTGCGGAAAGACCGAAGGCGTGATAGCCACGCTGATAGAGGGCTATGTACCCGCAGACGACGTACAAAAGACGGCAAAGAGCATAGCCGAGGCCATAAGCCGCGACGTCACCGGCGACGGAGCAAAGAAGACGCAGAAGATACTTAGCGAAGCCGTCGGCGGCGAGACGGGCGAACGGGACATTGCCATGCTTGCCAAACTTATAATAGAAACGCTTGCGCACATAAACGCGGGTGGAGAGAGCGGCGCGTAAAGGGAATCTGCGCGGGCGCGGCACGGCCGCGCCCGCGCTCTTTTTTATCCCCCTGCAAAACAAACTTACACTTGTGTAAAATACGCATTGGCCGCGGCATATATACAGGGAAATCCGCTTAACCCGACGAGCGCAGCGACACACTGCACTCCACCCGCGCGTTTTTGAAGACATCTTCGCCGAACGAATCGAAACGGTCGCGGTAGCCGCGGTACAACATGTCGGCGACGCCGAGGGCGTCGCAGTCGAGGCGCACAAGCTCGCCGTACAGCCGCGTAAACATCTCCTTTAACCTGTCCTCGCCGTCGCGCAGCACAGGGCCGTGCACAACGCCGTCGCCGTCGGCTTCCGGCGAGGACGGCCCCGTGGCATCGGTTATCTGCGCAAGAGCCGAAAAAGCGAGAGCGACGCGCGGGCCGTCTTCGAGCCGCAGCTCCGCCCCGCCCGAACAGGAACGAAGATTCAGAGAATATATTCTATCCTCGACATCGCACGACAACGTTGCCTGGCCGATATTATCGGAGAGGGCGTTAAGTGCAAAGGTGTCTTCAGGCGAAAGTACACCCGCGAATATGCCGCCACGAAAGAGTGCGGCGCGGTTGCAGACAAGCTCTTTTTCGCCCGCCGCTCCGTTCTTTCCCTGCCCGGAGCCGCCCTGTTCGGATTCTTGCGGACTTCCGCCGTCCGACCGGTCGGAGGGCGAAGCGTTCCCCTCCTCTTCGGCAACGCCGCCTTCGCCGACTATATACGGCATGTAGCATGCGCGCGAACGGGAGTTGGTTTGTATGCCTATATCCTTTAACCTTACGCCCGCCACGTTGCCGCTCTTCTGCGCCTCGCGCGAGAGCAGGCGTTCGATGGCCTCGGTGGAGGTGCTGCCGAACGCGGGACGGGAGGACACCATATCGCCCGCACTGCCCGCACACATGGCAATCTGCGGCGTGAGGTGGGTATAATCATCCCTGAAAAAGTAATTCAAAAGTTCGATGATATTGCGCCGCGCACAACTTTCGCCCAGCAATATAAGCTTGCAAAAGACAAGCTTGGGATAGAAGCCGGTTTTTACGTTGATGTCGTTAAGCGCGTCGGAAACGGTGGCACCGCCGCCCGTGACTTCGAGATATTTTGTGGTTTGCCCGTCTTCGGCGGGCTGCGGAACGGCGAGCTGGGCGGTCACCTCCACTCCGCTTTCGGCAACGTCGATCCCCGCACCCGTTATCACGGCAGTTTTGCGAATATCCACAAGCCCGAAATCGTTTGTAAAGAACAGAAAGGCCAACAGCACAATAACCGCGGCATATATGCAGGCGGACAGCTTTTTAATGTTGATTTTTTTCATTTGCCTCCCCTCTCCGCGGCCGCCGTTCTGCCCCTGCCGTTCCCCGCCTTTGCAACGGCGTAAGCCGTCCATGCGAGGGCGGGCAGCGCGAAGGTGAATGCGGCGGCCGCAACGCTTAAATAACTTTCGGCCGCGCGCTGAACGAGAGCGAAGCTGTTGTTGAACAGCAATGTGACCGCAAACAGCGCGCCGTTGCACAAGAGCGAATACAGCGGGTGCCACTCCCTGCCCGTAACGCAGTACATGCAATATACCGCCGCCTGTATATTGAGTACGATGGAGAACAGTATGGCCGCGTCGAGAACGTACACGGCGATGAGATCGAGCCTGCCGACAAGAGCCACGACGGGCGAGAATACCGCCAGCTTAGCTACGGCGAAGTACTGCGTTAAGGCAAGTTCGCCGTATTGCGCGTAAAACAGCGCGCATACCGCCGAAACTATTATTCCGCCCGTCGCGCATGCCGCGCTTATTTTTGCCGCGTCGCCCCGCTTATACCTGAAATTGCCGGCAAACACCGCCATATATACGCCGTTTATGCTGCGATGCATGCCGCCAAAACATGCCTTTGCGATGTCGCCTGCGGGTGAATCGAGCACGGGAAGCAGCAGGTTGAAGTCACATTCGGTGACGGCCAAAGATAGCAGAAAGAGCATTGAAACAATGAACAGAGGCAGACAGCATTCGGCTGTGCGGCCGGCGTTTGTAAGCCCCTTGGAACCCGCGTATACCGAAAAGAAAAAGAAGGGCAAGAATACCCATATGGATGGAATTGTGTCGTAAAAAACTTCGTGCACCATGAGCTGCTGTTCACTCATCGGGACGACGGCGGAGAGCACGAAGAACAGCGAAAGGAGCGCGTATATGGCGCAGGCAACGGGTTTTGTAAAACTTTGCGAAAATAATTCGAACAGTGTTTTGCCCGTCTTGGAGCCGATCAGCGCGACCGCCCACACAGCCGCCGTCTGCACCGCGGTATCGACGAGCGGCGGCAGCCAGAGCGCGTTGCCGCAGGCCGAAGCGAGCGACGTGGGCCACAGCATGAGTTTTGAGGCCGCGCCGAGTACGCACATTATTACGGCCGTCTGGCGCATGCTCAATTCATTTTTTATCACTTTTAAACCTCACTTTGTCGGGAGAACCGAGGGAACGCGGCCTGCGGCGCATGGAATAGAGATTGCTTTTTGAAATGCCGTCCTTTAAGTCGGAAACGACGAGGGGCGCGAACGGAGCAAGGAGCGGCACGCCGTACGACTGTTCGCCCGAAAGATAGCAGAGTAGAAATGCCGAAAGCACGGCCACACCGTACATTCCCACCGCGCCGGCGACCAAAAGATATAAAAGGCGCAGCGTGGCGGTGGTTTCGACGAGGTCGGGCACGGTATATAGGCAGATGGCCGAAAATGCCGTTATTATTACCGCGGGCGTTGAAATTATGCCCGCCTTGACCGCAGTATCGCCCAAGACAAGTGCGCCCACTACCGAAAGAGCCATGCCGACGTATTTGGGCATGCGCACCGAAGCTTCGTTTAAAACTTCGACTATGAAGAGCGTGAAGAACATTTCGACGCTGGGCGAAAAGGGAATGCCCGACACCGAGCCGGCGATTTTGAAGAGCAGTTTTAAGGGAATGAGCTCTATTTTGTACAGCTGGGCCGAGATATACAGCGCGGGCAGCAACACGCCCACAAGCACCGCAAGCAGCCTTAACGTTCGGATTACGGTTGCGCGGTAGGAGGTTATATAATAATCTTCGGCCGACTGAAAGTCTTCCGCTATCATATACGGCGCGGTGAGCGCGATGGGCGATCCGTCGACTATTATGCCCACCCTGCCTTCGCATATCTTAGCGCAGAAAATATCGGGCTTTTCGCACGAGCCGCAGCGTTTGAACAGCGAGCGCGGCCGCTTGGATATCAGCGAGGAGATATACGAAGAATCGGGCACGAGGTCGATTTTTTGCGATAAGATCTCCTCCTCCACTCTCTCGGCAACCCCCTGCCTGCACACTCCGCGTATATAACACAGCGCGACGGCCGTGTGGCTGCGCGTACCCGACGACAGCATTTTAACCTGCAGCGCGGGGCTTTTTATTCGCTTTCGCACAAGCCCTAAATTTACCTTTATGTCTTCGGTAAAACCTTCGCGCGGGCCTTTAATCGCCACCTGCGTGGGAGGTTCGGCCACCGCCCTGCCGGGCGGAAGTTTGAGGCCGAGCACATAAAAAGTTTGCTGACCTTCGACAAACAGCGCGGCGTCGCCCGCAAGCACGCTTTCGACGGCGACGGAAATATCCTTACTTTCCTTAACTTCCGGCGACGCGAGCAGCGAACGCACCGCGCCCGGCGGAGCGTCGCCTTTTACGCGGCCGAGCGGCTTTATCACCAGCTCGCCCAACAGCTGCTTATCCGTGATGCCGTCGAGGTATACGAGCGCGAACTTTTTGCCGTGCGGCGAAGAAAATTCAAAGGTCAATATGTCGGGCGAAGTAAGGATTTCCTTAATATGTTTTAATCTGGTTTTTAAATCGGCGTCGCATAAAGCGCGTTCGCTTGCAGGCTGTTCCATGCTTTCCTCCACTTTTAACAAAAGTATTTTTTGCAGAAATTTACAAAAAATACTTGACAAACTATACTATGTATTGTATAGTATTACACGAAGCGAGGTATTTAAGTGGACGTTCAGATAAAAAAGGGCGTGCTCGACGCGTGCGTGCTGTACGCGCTGAGCGGCGGCGAAAGTTACGGATATAAAATAATAAGCGATTTAAAGGGCATAATAGATATATCGGAAAGTACGCTTTATCCCATTTTGAAGAGGCTTGAAGGCGCGGGCGCGCTTAAAACCTATGCCGGGGAATTTAAAGGCCGGCTTAGAAGGTATTACGCGCTGACGGACGAAGGCAGCAGAAGGCTGGAAGCGTACAGACGCGATTTTAACGACATAATAGGGATATACGAAAAAATATTCGGAGGAAAAAAATGAAATATATAGACTGGATAGACGAGTTTGAAAAGAATCTTTTAAGCCTTAGCGAGGAGGAAAGGGCAAAGGCGAAATGCTATTACGGCGAGATGTACGCCGATATGCGGGACGGGGGATTGAGCGAAGAACAGGCAGTTGCCGAGTTCGGCGCGCCCTATGACGCGGCAAAAAAGATACTTGAAGAGGGCGTTTTCGGCGCGCAATCCGGCGGAGGCAAAATTGCGACGTTTGAATCGAACGGGCCGTGCGACGAACTGGATTTTAACTGCTCGCTGTGCAGCATAAACGTGGAATTTTACGACGGCGACAGCGTTAAAATAGATTATCCGTTCCTTTCGCCGACGGTGTGCGAGGTGACGCAGAGCGGCGGAAAAATAACCGTGCGCAACAATAAAAAGGTGAAGTGGAAGAGCTTTAAGGCTCTTTTCGGCGACGAAAAGATGGAGTACGGCATATCAGTTAAACTGCCCAAAGATCTTACGCCCGATTGCAGGATAAATCTTTCGGCGGGAAAGATGACTTTGGGCAAGGGTAGCTACGGCAAGATAGAGGCGCAGACGGACGGCGGAGCGTTTACCGCACGCGGCATAACCTGCGGCGACATTATCTGCGCCACCGACGCGGGCGCGCTCGAACTTAAAGACATAACCTGCCACAGGCTGCACGCCGAAGTGAACGCCGGCAGACTGACAGCCGAGGACTTGTGCGGTTCGGTTGCCGACATAGCGTTGAACGCAGGCTCTGCCGACGTAAAGCGCGCCGACGCGCGCAGAGTAAACGTTAAAGTGAGCGCGGGCTCTGCAAAGCTGGAGCTTTGCGGCGGGCAGAGCAATTACGACGTTGAAGTAACCAAAACTTTGGCAAAGTGCGATTTGAAGGCGACAAACGGCGGCAGAGAGCGGCTTTTGAAGGCCGATGTTGCGTTCGGCGCGCTGACCGTAAATTTTTTATAAAGCCGATTCGGGCGATACATGCCCATATATGACCCGATCAACACAATTTTATATGCTCGCCCCCGCCCCGCGGAATGCGGGGCGGGGGGCGTTTTGTTGACTTATTGCGCGGCGGGTGGTAAAATATTTTAAAGTGCGCATATGCGCATACACGGAGAATTGCCATGAAGATAGATTACGACGCAACATATTTTGTGCCGCGCGATGTGCTGGAATGCGGGCAGATATTCCGATTCGAGCCGTACAGGGAGGGCTACCGCGTATTTTCGGCGGACAAGGACTGCTATCTGTACACCGACGGCAGGCGAACGTACGCGGAGTGCGAGGACGGCGACTATTTTTATAACTATTTCGACCTTGCGCGCGACTACGGCGGGATCATAGAAAAAATTAAAAGTTTTAAGATACCCGTGCTTGACGAAGCCTGCGAAAAGGCCGGCGGCATAAGACTTTTGAACCAGAACCGCGAGGAGATGATATACTCCTTTATAATTTCGCAAAACAACAACATCCCGCGAATAAAGGGCATTATTTCGCGCATATGCGAGGGGTTAGGGCAAAAGATAAGCTCGCCGAGGGGAGACTTTTACGCCTTCCCCTCCTCCTCCGCGCTGGCCGCGCAGCCGCCCGAATACTACAAATCGCTGGGCGCGGGATACCGCGACGCGTTTATAAGCGAAACGGCCGCGCGCATAGCGGCCGAGGGAACAAAATGTTTGGAGGGGCTTGACTGCGGCGAACTTAAACAAAAACTTATTACATACAAGGGCATAGGGCCAAAGGTTGCCGATTGCATATGTCTTTTCGGCTTTGCGAAGCGCGAAGCTTTTCCCGTGGATACATGGATCGAAAAGCTGTACCGCGAAGACTTCGGCGGAACGCTTACCGACAGAAAGAAGATAAACGCCTATTTTACCGGAATGTTCGGCGAACTTTCGGGATATGTGCAGCAGTATCTGTTCTATGCAAAGCGTTCAAAACTTTGAGACCGTCGGCCGTTTCAAAGCTTGTGCGGTAAAACAGACG
>CALVWU010000015.1 GCA_944367955.1 uncultured Clostridia bacterium | reverse complement strand
TGTATGTTAAGTATAAACCATTTTACCGCGCATTTCAATATTACATGCCCCCGACATGCTCTATTATTGTCAAAAAAATGTAAACAAAGTAAAAATTTAACTCTACCGCAAAAAAACGCCACTCTACCGTCGGTAGAGTGCGCTTATTTTATTGATTTTCGCAACATTATGTGATAAAATGTATAGCATGAAGGACTTAAAGGATATTATAGCTCACAATCTCGTGCGGCTGCGCCAGCAGGCGGGGCTTACCCAGCTGAAGCTTGCCGAAAAGTTAAACTATTCCGATAAAGCCGTTTCAAAGTGGGAAAGGGGGGAATCCATCCCCGATCTGCGCGTGCTGATTCAACTCGCCGAATTGTACAATATCAAGGTGGACGACATAATAACCGAACACCCCGAAGGCGAAGTGAAACCAAAAATCAATCTTCGCAAACAGCGCATACTTATCGTGCTGCTCTCGGTCGGACTGGTCTGGTTTATCGCAACGGGCGTGTTCGCCGCGCTGTATTTCTGGCGCGTCACCGAACAGTATGCATGGCTTAGTTACATAATAGCCCCCTTTGCTTCGGCCGTCGTTTTAACCGTGTTTTCGGGCATATGGGGCAGCAAACTGACAAACGCGATAACGTGTACGCTCATTCTGTGGTCTGTGGTGGCCGTATTCCATGTGTTTTTTGCCGTGTTCGCGCCCGTTGCCGATAAATGGTGGCTGTTCTATGTTGTGGCCGCGCCCTTTCAGGTGCTTATCATCTTCTGGTTCTTTTTTCGCAAGGTAAAATAATTTTCGCGCCCTTCGGCGCGCTGCACATCGGATAAAATGCATGTTATGCATCAAGGAGAGAATATGTATAAACTTTTTTGCGACAGCAACTGCGAACTCTGGCACACCGTCGTCGAACGGCTCGGCTTAAACGTCATCAAAATGCCCTACATCATCGAAAATAACGAATATTTCTACGATCTGGGCAAAGATACCGATTTCAAGGCCTTCTATTCGGCCATGCGCGGAGGCACCGTTCCAAAAACCAGCGCGCTCAACGAATACGATTATATCGAATATTTCGAACCCGTGCTCGCCGCGGGATACGACGTGCTGTACATCACCTTTTCCCATGCCATGAGCGCGACCTTCATGGCCATGGATATGGCCGTGGCCGATTTAAAGAAAAAATATCCCGACCGAGAGATACGCGCCATCGATACCAAAACAATCTCTCTCGGCGCGGGGTTCATTGTCTATTACGCCGCGTTAAAGTACGGCGAAGGCGCAACCATGGACGAACTCACCGCCTATGTGAACGAACTCATCCCCCGAACGGCAACGTACTTCGCCGTCGATAATTTTACTTATCTTTACAGGGGAGGAAGGGTTTCCGGCATTTCACGGGTAATAGGCAATCTTTTCGGCATTAAGCCCATACTATACTTTAACGAAGAGGGTAAAATAGTAACCGCCGACAAACAGAAAGGTTTTAAAAAAGCTGTGGCGTCGCTGCTTTCCCGCCTCGAAGAAAAGGGGGATGATGCGGATAAATACAAGATATTCGTTTTGCAGGCCGACTGCGAGGAGGTCGCGCAGGCGTTCGTCGCAGACATTAAGGCTAAATACCCCGCGGCCGACGTTGTGTTGCAACCGGTCGGGCCGGTCATCGGTTCGCACTGCGGCCCCGGTACGCTGGGACTCATTTTCCATGCCAAGGAACGTTGATTTTTTATAAAACGAACTTAAAGGGCAGCGGCTTTACGGCCGCTGCCCTTTAAAATTTTATAATTTAAGTCAGAATTCTATCTTTGCAGCTATATAGCTTTCAAGCTCGGCGATCGGCAGGCGTATCTGCTGCATGCTGTCGCGGTCGCGCACGGTTACGGTGTCGTTTTCAAGCGTTTCAAAGTCAACCGTTATGCAAAGGGGGGTGCCTATTTCGTCCTGTCTGCGGTAACGCTTGCCTATCGAACCCGTCACGTCGTAGGTCACGCAGAATTTTTTGGCAAGGTTTTTATAAATTTCGTCCGCCTTTTCCGAAAGATTTTTTTGCAGGGGAAGCACAGCTGCCTTGTAGGGAGCAAGGAAGGGATGCAGGCGCAGCACGGTTCTCACGTCGTTTTTGGCGGGATCGACTATTTCCTCGTCGTATGCGTCGGTAAGGTATGCAAGCACCATTCTCTCAACGCCCAGCGAAGGCTCTATTACATACGGAATGTATTTTTCGTTCGTCACGGGGTCGGTGTATTCCATGCTCTCGCCGCTCTCCGTCTGGTGCTGGGTAAGGTCATAGTCCGTTCTGTCGGCCACGCCCCACAGTTCGCCCCAGCCGAACGCGAATTTGTACTCGAAGTCGGTCGTCGCCTTGGAATAAAAGCACAGCTCTTCGGGCGAATGATCGCGCAGTTTAAGGTTTTCCTCCTTCATGCCGAGGGAGAGGAGGAACGAGCGGCAGTATTCCTTCCAGTAGTTGAACCATTCAAGGTCGGTGCCGGGCTTGCAGAAAAATTCCAATTCCATCTGCTCGAATTCGCGCACGCGGAAAATAAAGTTGCCGGGCGTTATTTCGTTGCGGAATGATTTGCCTATCTGCCCTATGCCGAAGGGTACGCGCATTCTCGTCGAACGCTGCACGTTTTTAAAGTTTACGAATATGCCCTGGGCCGTTTCGGGGCGGAGATACACCGTGTTCACGCTGTCTTCGGTAACGCCCTGAAAGGTTTTGAACATCAGATTGAATTTTCTTATCGGGGTAAAGTCGCTCTTTCCGCACACGGGGCATACGACGTTGTGCTCTTTTATAAATGCCTCCAAAGCGTCGTTGTCCATCGCCTCGACCTTAACGTCAAGATTGTGCTTTTGCACATATGCCTCCACAAGGTTGTCCGCGCGGTGGCGGGTCTTGCAGTTCTTGCAGTCCATAAGGGGGTCGGAAAATCCTCCCAAATGTCCCGAAGCCTTCCATGTGCGCGTGTTCATGAGTATGGCGCAGTCCACGCCGCAGTTTAAGGTGTTTTCGGTTACGAATTTTTTCCACCACGCCTTTTTTATGTTGTTTTTAAGTTCTACACCGAGGGGGCCGTAGTCCCATGTGTTGGCAAGTCCGCCGTAAATTTCGCTGCCGGGAAATATAAATCCGCGGTTTTTGCAAAGTGCCACTAATTTTTCCTGAGTGACGGCTCTCTTCTTTTCAGCCATAATATCTCCTTCGGCGCACTTGGCAGAAGTGCGCACGTTTAAAATTATTGGCAATATTGTAGTAAAAACGCCGCCGTAAGTCAAGTAAATGGGGCGGCAAGCGCGCCCGCGCGCAAAATTTTTAAGTATTTTTGTAAAAAGTTAGCCAAAACTATGTACATTTTAACCTCATATGTGATATAATCAATATAGATATATGTAAACTGCGTAAAAATGCCCGTCAAATTCTGCTGCGGCAAAAACGTGCGCGGGCAATAATTTTTTTGAGGTCACATACACACATGCTCAGCGACATCGAAATTGCAGAAAGCTGCAAGCTTAAAGATATACGCAAAATTGCCGAAAAACTCGGCCTCGGCGAAGATTCGTTGGAACTTTACGGCAAGTATAAGGCAAAGATAAACGTAAAAAAGCTTGCGCCCAAGGCCAAGCTGATATTGGTTACGGCCATCAATCCCACGGCCAGCGGCGAAGGCAAAACCACCGTGTCCATCGGTCTTGCCGACGGCATGGCCCGTCTGGGCAAAAAGGTGTGCCTTGCCCTGCGCGAACCCTCTCTCGGCCCCGTGTTCGGCGTAAAGGGCGGCGCGGCGGGCGGCGGATACGCCCAGGTCGTGCCCATGGCAGATATCAATTTGCATTTCACGGGCGATCTGCATGCGATAACCGCTGCAAACAATCTGCTCTGCGCCATGCTCGACAACCACATCTTCCGCGGCAACGCGCTCGATATTCAAAAGGTGTATTTTCACCGCTGCATGGACATGAACGACAGGGCTTTGCGCGATATACTGATAACCTGCAAGGCCGGCAGCATGAAGGGCTGCGTCGATTACGACCGCAAAGAAAGTTTCGAAATCACGGCCGCAAGCGAAGTTATGGCCGTATTGTGTCTTGCGCGCGACCTTGCCGATTTAAAGGCGCGCCTCGGCAACATAGTGGTAGGCGTAAATTCAAAGGGCGAATACGTCTATGCCCGTCAGCTCAACGCCCACGGCGCGATGGCCACGCTCTTAAAGGATGCGATCAATCCCAATCTCGTACAAACTCTCGAAGGCACGCCGGCCATAATCCACGGCGGCCCTTTTGCAAATATAGCGCACGGCTGCAACTCGGTGCGCGCAACGTATGCCGCTATGACTTTTGCCGATTACGCCGTTACCGAGGCGGGTTTCGGCGCGGATCTCGGCGCGGAAAAATTTCTCGACGCCAAGTGCCGCATAGCCGGCATCGCGCCCTCGTGCGTGGTGGTCGTGGCCACGGTAAAGGCATTAAAATTGCACGGCGGCGCGGATAAAAAACAGCTTTCCGAAAGCAATATCCCCGCATTAAAGGCGGGTCTGCCCAATCTTTTAAAGCATGTGGAAAATATGCAAAAGGTATACTCCATGCCCGTCGTCGTGGCTATGAACCGCTTTGCCACCGACACCAAAGAGGAGATCGACTGCGTTATGCATGCCTGCGAAGCTGCAGGGGCCAAAGCCGTGTTTACCGATGTGTTTTTAAAGGGCGGCGAAGGCGGCGAAGAGCTGGCCAAAGCCGTGCTCGAAGCCTGCGACAGGCCTTCCGCGCTCACTTATGCATACGATCTTAAAGCCGACATAAAGCAAAAGATCTGCGACGTCGTTACAAAAGTATACGGCGGCGACGGAGTAACTTATTCCCAAACTGCCGAACAGTCGCTTAAAGAACTGGCGGCCAACGGAATCGCAGGCGAACCGGTAATAATAGCAAAAACGCAGTACTCGCTCTCCGACGACGCCAAAAAGCTCGCCCGTCCCGCAGGATTTACAGTGCATGTAAGGGACATAATATACAAGGGCGGCGCGGGTTTCGTGGTTGCCGTTGCGGGCGACATAATGCTTATGCCCGGCCTCGGCAAAGTGCCGTGCGCCGAAAAGATAGATATAGACGAAAACGGCACGATAAGCGGTTTGTCATAAAATTTTTGCGCAAAATCTTTATTGTCTTAAAGAGCGCGCCTGTTGCGCCGCGCTCTGTTAAATCGAACACATCACAGCTATTTCACATTTGTTTTTATGAATTTACCCGAAGCTACTAATTTTATTGAACAGATAATCAACGAGGAATTGCAGGCCGGCAAGTTCGAAAGCCGCGGCAATCAGCTGCAGGTGCGTTTCCCGCCCGAACCCAACGGCTATCTGCACATCGGCCACGTCAAGGCCCTCTGCATCAATTTCGCCGTAAAGGAAAAGTACGGCGCAAAACTCAATCTCCGCATGGACGATACCAATCCCGCCAAAGAGGACTATGAATACGTCGATTCCATAATCGATGCGGTAAAATGGCTGGGTTTCGAATACGATAAACTGGTATTCGCCTCGGACTATTACGATAAATTATACGAGATTGCCGAAAAGTATATAATGGACGGCAACGCCTATGTTTGCGACCTTTCGGCGGACGAAATCACCGCAACCCGCGGCACGCTCACCCAGCCGGGCGTGAATTCGCCCTACCGCGAAAGGAGCGCGGAGGAGAATCTCAAACTCTTCCGCGAGATGAAGGCGGGCGTGTATCCCGACGGGGCAAAGGTGTTAAGGGCCAAAATAGATATGGCTTCGCCCAACATCAACATGCGCGATCCCGTCATCTACCGCATAGCCCACGTTCCCCACTACCGCCAGGGCGACAAGTGGTGCATCTACCCCATGTACGACTTTGCGCATCCTCTCTCCGACGCGATAGAGGGCGTCACGCATTCGCTGTGCTCGCTCGAATTCGAAAATCACCGTCCTCTCTATGACTGGATGATCGAAAAGGCGGGTTTTCCCAAGCCCGTTCCCCGTCAGATAGAGTTCGCGCGCCTGAACATAACCAACACCTTAATGTCCAAACGCTACTTGAAAAAGCTGGTGGACGAGGGCTTTGTCCACGGCTGGGACGATCCCCGCATGCCAACTTTGATGGGGCTTAAAAACCGCGGCGTTCCGCCCGCGGCTCTTAAAAAGTTCGTATCCGATGTCGGCGTGGCCAAAAATTATTCCGTCGTAGAGCTTGCTCAACTCGATGAATGCATACGCGACGAGCTCAACCGCACGGCCGAAAGAGCCATGGCCGTGCTCGATCCCGTAAAGCTTACGATAACCAATTACGAGGGAGAGGAGGAGCTCGATTTCGAGGTCAACCCCCTCGACGGCGGCACAAAGACGCGCAAAATTAAATTTTCGGGCAGTGTGTATATCGACCGCGACGACTTCGCTCTCGTTCCCCCGCCTAAGTACAAGCGTTTAACCGTGGGTGCAAACGTAAGGCTCAAAGCCGCGTACATCGTGCACTGCGACGACGTCAAGCTCAACGCCGAAGGCGAGGTGGAAGAAATTTTTTGCACATACTATCCCCAAACCCGTTCGGGCAGTGCGGAAAAGTGCGATATAAAGGCCAAGGGCGTCATCCACTGGGTGGATGCAAAATACGGCAGGCAGGTAGAGTTCAGAAGATACAAACCTCTTTTAAAAGACGAGGAGTATCCCGATCAGGACTATGCCGAAAGGCTCAATGCCGAAAGCGAAAGCGTATTTTGCGGCATGTGCGAACCCTATGTGGCCGAAGGCCCCGACGAAAAGCCCTATCAGTTGATGCGGACGGGATACTATAAAAAATGTACAATTGGCGGTGCGACAGTTCTCTCCGAAATCGTAACGCTTAAAGATAACTTCAATAAATAACTGCGAGAGGTTTATTTTATGCTAAACTACATCATCATAGCAGCCTGCGTTTTAGCGGCAATAGGCATTATCGTCGGCTTTATCCGCGGCTATACCCGCCTTTCGTGCTGGGGCGGCACCGTTGCCGGAACCGCGCTCATCGCGTTCATAGTCGATCGCGCCGAAATCGTGCCCGAAGGTCAGTGGCACGGCTTCATAATGCTCGGCGTGGCCGCGGGCGTCATGCTTGTGCTCATGTTGCTTTTCGGTCTTGTAAAAAGATTTCTTGCCCGTTGCATTAACGGCAGCCAAAAGCTTTCGCTCTATCGCCAGTACGACGACATCGAAGCTAACGACGAACGCATATTAATGGCTCTCGACAGGGGCGACCGCAAGGCTTATCGCCGCCACGCCGCGGTCAAATTCAAGCAGCGCAGGGGCGCGTGGGGCGGTGTAGACCGCGTATTCGGAGCGATTACGCTCACCATAAATATATTTGTCGCCGTGGCAATAATCGCCGCGCTCGTGCTGTTCGTGTGCGACGCGGCCAACATAACCGCGGTGACCGATCCTTTAAAGGAAGTATACGACAGCGAATTCTGGCAGGGGTTCGGCTCTGCGATCGCCATCGACATGGTTGTCATCGCGCTAATGTGCATGTGTATCAGGCTGGGCTACAATAACGGCATTCTGTCGTTCATTGCCGTGCTCGCCGTTCTCGCGCTCATCGCGGGCGCGGGCTATCTCGCCTACATGCTCACGTTTAACGGCGGCCTGTTTGCTCCCGCCGCACAGGGCTTTTACGAAAGCGTTCTCGCCCAGCCTCTCGAAGGCTTCGAAGAGGCGTTAAAGAACGTCGGTTTAAGCGGTCTGTTCGTTTCGGAATGCATAATAACGGCAATAATATTTGTCGTGCTGCTCATTCCGGTTATAATAATCAGCGTGTTCATTCCCCGCGCGGCCGAAAGTCTTCGCGGTTTCGTAACCGTCTCCGCAATCGATGGCGCACTCGGCGCGATAGTGCTCACCGCCGTAGTGTTCGGCATTCTCGCAATGCTCGGCGCGCTGCTCTGGCAGGTGCAAGACCTTTCGGGTTTCGAAGTATTCAACGGTTATATGTCGCGCACGTTTGTTACCGACGGCTTGTATGGCGATAACGGCATAGCCGCTCTCGAATTTATCAAAGAGCTTCCCATCCGCGCCTGGCTGGGCCTCGACTGATTTATCCTCAAAAAACAATTCATCCTCCGCGCACGTCTGTCGTGCGCGGAGGATTTTTGCGTTAACACAGATGTTTGCTTGCCTTCCCTCAAGCCCGATAGCCTCTTACCGAAAAAAATCATCGGCGTCCCCGTATTTCGGGGACGCCGATGATTTGGTGAAGATGATTGGACTCGAACCAACGACCTCTACCATGTCAAGGTAGCGTTCTAACCAACTGAACTACACCTTCGTATGCGGAAACAGAAAAAAATTGCGGGAATGCAAGTGTGCATTCCCGCAGTGGTGACCCGTACGGGACTCGAACCCATGATACCACCGTGAAAGGGTGGTGTCTTAACCGCTTGACCAACGGGCCATATGCGATTGGTGCGGATATATGCCGCAGACAATCAATATTTTCGCCTTTCGGCGTTGTTGTTGAATGGTAGCGATGGGTGGATTCGAACCGCCGACCTGCCGGGTATGAACCGGCCGCTATAGACCAACTAAGCTACATCGCCGTATCGGCACTCAATGTGCAAAAAATTTGGTTGCGGGGGCGGGATTCGAACCGCGCGACCTTCGGGTTATGAGCCCGACGAGCTACCTGGCTGCTCCACCCCGCGATAAAGTGCTTCCGCACATTCAAGCTTTATTATCATATAGTAAAAGGCGAGTTTTGTCAACTATTTTTGCCGCTATCTTTAAAAAATTTGTAATATTTATTTTTTAATATTGCCAAAGTTTAATCGATGTGGTATAATCCATGTATGAATGTAAATCTTTTGCCCTATGCGGGCAAAACAATCTGCGTTGCCTGTTCGGGCGGCAGAGATTCCGTCGCGCTTTTGCACTATCTGATCTGTCACGCGTCCGAGCATAGCATAACGCTGTGCGCGCTCAATTGCGACCACGGCATAAGGGGAGAGGAGTCGGCAAAAGACAGTGCGTTCGTTGCCGATTATTGTTCGTCGCACGGCGTTCCTCTGCTCACCTTTAAGGCTCAAGGATTTTCGGGTGAGGCCGAAGCCCGCAGCTGGCGGCACGAATGTTATTTAAAAGCCGCGCGGCACTTCGGCGCGGTCATCGCAACCGCCCACCATTTAAACGACAATGCCGAAACCGTGTTGTTCAATCTTGCCCGCGGCTCCGCGCTTTCGGGTATGTGCGGCATAACCGAAGGCGTTGTTACGGTGCCGTCGCACGGCGGCGAAGCGCAAATAACGCTTATCCGTCCTCTCATATCGTGTACGCGCGCCGAAATAGATGAATATGTCGCCGCAAACGCACTGCCGTATGTTGAAGACTCCACAAATTCGTCAAACGAATATACACGCAATTATATCCGTCACGACGTTCTGCCGCGGCTTGAAAGGGCTGTGCCGGGTGCGGCGGGGGCGATTTTCAGGTTTTCAAGGCTTGCCGCCCGCGACGAAGAATATTTGAACAGACAGGCCGTGCGCCTTGTAAGCCGCAAACCGAACGTCACGTTTATTGCCGATTGCCGCGAACCCGCTCTCTTTTCGCGCGCCGCAGTCATGGCCGTAAGGGGGGAGGGGAAAGCGGATTACACTTCGTCGCACGCCGACGCCCTCTTCGCGCTGCAAAATGCAAAGCCCGGCAAAAGGTTCTGTTTCCTCGGCCTCACCGCATGGAAGGAAGAGGGCCGCATCGCCGTCTGCCGCGATGTCGCCCCGCCCGAACCCATGCCTTTTTCATTCGGAAATTTTGAATACGGCGGAATCCCCGTTGCAATTTCGCGCGCGCCTTTCAGCGGCGTAAAATCGCTGTGTTTCGATACCGCCCGTCTGCCTGCGGAAAGCGTCATAAGAACGCGCCTTCCCGGTGATAAATTTACCAAATTCGGCGGAGGGACTACCGCTTTGGGAGATTATTTCACCGATAAAAAGATCCCGCCTCGGCTGCGCGACAGATTGCCCGTCATTGCCTGCGGAAGCGTTGTATATGTAGTATGCGGCGTCGAAATTTCCGATATGGTAAAAATCACGTCCGATACTTCCGCGGCCGGGTATGTCGCGTGCGAATTTATTTAAAAATTTAAAAGGAGGGCACATATATGCCGTTTATCGATTGTAAAATAAGCAAACGCCTTGCAGATGAGCAAAAGGAGCGATTGAAATGCGCGCTCGGTTCGGCAATAACCGCAATGCATAAACCCGAAAGTTATCTTATGATAGGCATTGCCGACGGGTACGATTTGTGGTTCGGCGGCAAAAAGCTTAATGACGGCGCGTTTGTGGATATTCGCGCTTTCGGAGGAGTAACGCGGGCCGACTGCGAAAAAATGACGGCCGCGGTATGTTCCGCGCTGTCGTCCTGCGCGTCAATTTCTGCCGAGGGGGTGTATATAACCTACCAGGGCTATGAAAACTGGGGCTGGAACGGCGGCAATTTTTAATTGCGTTTAATTTAAATACGGGAGATAAAATTTATGCACACCATACACCCCGATTGCGAAAAAATACTTTTAACCGAAGAACAGATACGCCGCCGCGTTACCGAGGTCGCTTCAAAGGTGAATTGCGATCTTGCCGGCAAACGCCCCGTGGCCGTAGGTATTTTAAAGGGCAGCATCATCTTTTACGCCGATTTTATCCGCTGCATTTCTCTGCCTCTCGAACTCGATTTCATGGCCGTGTCTTCATACGGTTCGGGCACGACTTCAAGCGGCAAACTTAAAATCAAAAAGGATCTCGACGGCGATATTAAAGGCAGGGACGTAATAGTTATCGAAGACATCATCGATAGCGGCTTCACGCTTGCATGCCTTAAAAAACTGCTTTTGGAGCGCGGCGCGGCCTCGGTTACGATAGTAACGCTTTTGGATAAGCACGAACGCCGCACCGAAGACATTGCAAGCGATTATAACTGTTTTGAAATACCCGACGAGTTTGTTGTGGGATACGGCCTCGATTATAACGAAGAATATCGTTCGCTGCCTTATATAGGCATATTAAAGCGCAGCGTGTATCAAAAATAATTAAGCGTTTTTCGTTGAAATGATGTTCCTGCGAATAAATTTTCGTCAGTTGCAAAAGCTATTGGCAAGGAGATTTGTTTTATGGTATTTGCAAACATCGTTTCTTACATTCTCGTGCTTATAGGCGCGATAAACTGGGGCGTTTACGGCATCTGGGGCTTCAACATCGTAAGTTGGATATTCCAGGGGCCCCGCACCGTCGGTGCCATAGTCGTTTACAGCCTTATCGCCGTTGCCGCGATCTGGCTTATCATTTCGCCCATACTCACCGGCAGGGGATTGTTGCTCTCCAAGCGCAACGGACATGCCGAAGTTTAATCCTTAAAATTTTTCAGCGGCCCGCGCCGACATCTATGTCGGCGCGGGCCTTCCCTTTTTGTCTGCATTCTTTATAAATATTAAATAGATTCCGCTTTAAGCAATAAAAAGTTGCCGCATATTATAATATGGTAATGCGCAGCGAAGGTGCAAAATTTTATTTGTGAAAATTGCGATACACCCCCTTAAATGAGTTGCATTTTTATTTTTGTTCTGCTAATATATTAAAAGTCAAGAGCATACCGCGCGTTTAAGCGCGTTAAAAGTTTGCAATCATACAGGAGGAACAGCTATGAAAGGTTTGGTTGAAGCCATCGAAAAGGAAGGCATGAAGGAAAACGTTCCCGCATTCAACGTCGGCGACACCGTAAAGGTCGGCTTTAAGGTTATCGAAGGTACCAAGGAGAGAATCCAGAACTTCGAAGGCGTCGTTATCGCCAAAAAGCACGGCGGCATAAGGGAAAGCTTTACCGTAAGAAGGCTTTCTTTCGGCGTCGGCGTCGAAAGAACTTTCCCCGTTCATTCGCCCAAGATCGCATCCATAACCGTTGTAAGAAAGGGCAAGGTAAGAAGAGCAAAACTCTATTATCTCCGCGGTCTTACCGGCAAAGCGGCAAAAATTAAGGAAGTTAAGTAATTAAAAAAGCTCCCGCTGCGCGCGGGAGCTTTTTTAACCGCAGAAAGTTTTGTGTGCCTGCCCGCGCACTTGCGCGCATGTCGGTTCAAGAGGTGATAAATATGCTTTCAAAAGTAACAAGCTTTGCTTTGATAGGTCTTAACGGCGTCCCGGTAGAAGTCGAGGCCGATATAAACAAGGGGCTTACAAGCTACGAACTCGTCGGGCTGCCCGACGCCGCAGTTAAGGAAAGTAAGGAAAGGATTAATTCTGCCATCCGCAATTCCCGTCTGCATTTTCCCGTAAACCGCATCACTATCAACCTTGCCCCCGCCGATATAAAAAAGGAGGGCAGCCACTACGATTTGCCCATAGCCATCGCCGTTTTGCAGGCGTCGGGCCAGCTCGGCGGCAGTTCGGCAAACGGGTTTGTGATGCTCGGCGAGCTCGCGCTCGACGGCTCTCTTAGGCCCGTTGCGGGCATTCTGCCCATGCTCATATCGGCAAAAAAGAAGGGCTTTGCCCGCTTTATCATCCCCGCCGCCAATGCAAACGAAGCTGCTTACATCGAAGGCGTCGAAGTGTACGCTCTCGGTTCGCTGGCGCAGGCCGTCGGTCTGATAACCGGTGAGGGCGACTTTGCACCCGTGCCGGCAAAAAGTTTCGAATCGGCCTTAAAGAGCGCGAGCTACGGTTCGGATATGTCCCTCGTCAAGGGGCAGGCGGTCGCGCGCAGAGCACTTGAAATAGCCGTTGCGGGGGGACACAACATTCTGCTTTCCGGCCCTCCCGGTTCGGGCAAAACAATGCTTGCAAGGTGCATTCCCACCATCATGCCCGACCTCACTTTCGACGAAGCTCTCGAAGTCACGCAAATCCACTCCGTTGCGGGAGACCTCGGCGAAGAGGGCATAATTTCCCTGCGCCCCTTCCGAACGCCCCACCACACCGCCACCACGGTGTCGCTGTGCGGCGGCGGCAACTCAAAGATCCGCCCCGGCGAAATTTCAAAGGCGCACAAGGGCGTGTTGTTTTTGGATGAGCTGCCCGAATATTCCCGCTCCGCGCTCGAATCTCTCCGCCAACCGCTCGAAGATAAGGTGATAACGGTCACCCGCGCGGGCGGCTCCGTAACCTTTCCCGCCGACTTCATGCTGTGCGCCAGCATGAACCCCTGTCCGTGCGGCAATTACGGTTCGTCGTATAAGCAGTGCACATGCACACCGGCGCAGATACACCGTTATCGCGCAAAAATTTCAGGCCCGCTGCTCGACAGAATCGATCTTCAAGTGGAGGTGGACAGCGTAAAATACGAAGAGCTTGCCTCTGAATCGAACGGCGAAAGCAGTGCCGAAGTTAAAAAGCGCGTCGAGCGCGCCCGTGCCATTCAGCGCGAACGCTTCGGCTCGTCCATGACGAATGCAAACATGGGCGAACGCGAAATTAAAAAATATTGTCGTCTCTCCCGCGAGTGCGAACAGGTGCTGCGCGGCGCGTTCGAACGTCTTTCGCTCTCCGCCCGCGCCCGCTCCCGCATAATAAAGGTGGCGCGCACCATCGCCGACCTCGACCTCTCTCCCGAAATCAGGCCTGAACATATTTTAGAGGCCGCCTCGTATCGCAATTTCGATTCAAAGGAGTTTTAAAAACAGCCGCTGCGCAATATATTGCCGCGCCGCGGCGTAAGTTGTCGGCAAAATCATAAAACGGTAGGGAATTCCTTATATTCCTTACATAAAATATAACTATGGATTACAGTGGGGAAGAGTGCAGCATAATTGCGGCCGACAGCTTTGCCGAACTCAATTACAGGCAAAAGCGCGCCCTTATGTGTGCAACAGATAAAAATAATGCTCTCGCCGATAAATGTGAGCAAATGTTGATTAAAAGTCTTGGCGGCGGAGTATATAATAAAGTGAAAGCGCGGTTTCTTTCACCCGAATACCGTGCAAAAATATACGGCTGGCTTTCAAAACGCGGCATAGTCTGCGTAACTTTAAAAAGTTCAAACTATCCCTCACAGCTTGCAAACATTCCCACGCCGCCCCTCGTGCTGTATTGCCGGGGCAGCGTAAATCTTTTATCGGGCGAATGTTTTGCAATAGTCGGCTCGCGCCGAACTCCCGCCGCAACCGCCTCGGCCTGCAAGCGCATTGCGGGCGAAGTCGCGCGGCAAATGGCAATAGTCACGGGCGTTGCCGACGGCGGCGATACCGCCGCGATACTCGGCGCGCTTCCGTCCGGCAGAGTGATATGCGTTCTGCCCGGCGGACACGACTGCGTAAACACGCTCTCCAACGCGGCCTTGATAAAACAGGTCGAAGAGCGCGGACTTGTCATCTCGGAATTTTCTCCCGCAACGGCCGTGCAGCGATATATGTTTACGGTGCGCAACCGCATAATCGCTGGTCTGTCGCGCGGGGTGCTCGTGGTGTCCGCGCCTTTAAAGAGCGGCGCGCTCATAACGGCGGGTTATGCGGCCGATTACGGCCGCGACGTGTTTGCGTTTCCCCATTCTCTCGGCGTGTCGGCCGGTGAAGGGTGCAACAATTTAATAAAAAACGGCGCGATGCTGTGTCAAAATACACTTGACATTTTAAGCGCGTTCGGGTTAGAATACAAAACAGAGCCCGATAAATTGACAAAGGAAGAGCAGGCAGTGCTGTCGGTGCTCAGGGCCAACGGCGAAAGCCACATACAGTTCATTGCCTCTTCCGTCAATCTACAGATATTTCAGGCGGTAACGATTTTGTCCGCGCTCGAAATAAAGGGGCTTGCCGTCCGCTGCGGCGGCAATAAATACTCCGCGGTATAAATTTTCGGCGCGGCCGCATTAAAAAGCGGCAGGGCACGGTGCGGTATAATAGGCATATGCAATACGGCGGCGGGCGCGCGATGTGGTGCGCGCGGCCCGCGTAAAGGTGAATATATGGATCTGATAATAGTTGAATCGCCTTCAAAGGCAAAAACCATTTCAAAATACTTAAAGGGCAAATACAAGGTCGATGCCTCCGGCGGACATGTGCGCGATCTGCCCGAACGCAGTTTGGGCGTAAAGATAACCGATAATTTCGAACCGCGTTACGAAATAACGCCAAGCAAAAAGGATATAATCAAAAGACTTACCGAAGAGGCAAAAAAAGCCGGCAAAGTATATCTTGCAACCGACCCCGACCGCGAGGGCGAGGCCATAAGCTGGCATCTTCAAACCGTGCTCGGCATGGATAAGGACGGCGAAAACAGGGTGGAGTTCAACGAAATTTCGCCCAAGGCGGTCGAAAACGCCTTAAAGAATCCGCGCAAAATAGATTATAACCTCGTCGACGCGCAGCAGGCCCGCAGGGTTTTAGACAGGCTTGTGGGCTACAAGCTTTCGCCGCTTTTGAACAACCGCATTCAAAGCGGCCTTTCGGCGGGGCGCGTTCAGTCGGTCGCCCTGCGCCTGATTGTGGACAGAGAGCGCGAAATTGCAGCGTTCGTGCCCGAAGAGTACTATGTCTTCACTGCTTCGTTGCAGGACAAGGTGCAAAAATATTCGCCTTTCAGGGCCACGTATCAACTTAAAAAGAGCGGCAGATCGATAACTGCGGAACAGGCTGCCGAAGTCGAAGCAAAGGTGCGCGCCGGCAACTTTGTCGTCACCAAGGTAAAGAGCGGCATAACCAAGTCGCACGCGCCCGCACCGTTCACAACTTCGTCGTTGCAACAGGACGCTTCAAACAAATTCGGCATGACCTCGCCCGAAACAATGCTCGTGGCTCAGCATCTTTACGAGGGCATGGATGTCGGCGGCGACCATATCGCGCTCGTAACCTACATTCGTACCGACTCCACGCGCATCTCGGCGGAAGCCGGTCAAATGGCCCGCGAGTTCATCAAAAACACATACGGCGAGCAGTATGTGCCCGCCAAGCCCAATATTTACGCCACAAAAAAGGGAGCGCAGGACGCGCACGAAGCCATTCGTCCCATCAATCTTTCTATAACTCCCGCAAGCGTAAAACAGTATCTCGATAAAAAGCATTACAATATATATAAGCTCATATACGACCGCTTCGTCGCCTCGCAGATGGCCGAAGCGCAGTATAATTCAATGCAGATAGAGGCGGATTCGGCCGGCTATACGTTCAAGGCAAGCGGAAAATCGCTGCTGTTCGCCGGTTTCACCGCGGCATATCAGTCGGTCAGCGAAAACGGCGAAGAGGAGGAGAATGCCAAGCTTCTTCCCCCTGTGCAGGAGGGCGACGAGCTCGATTTAAAGGAGCTTTCAAAAGAGCAAAAGTTCACCCGCCCGCCCCTGCGCTACACCGATGCCTCGCTCGTTAAAACTATGGACGAAAAGGGCATAGGCAGACCGTCTACCTACGCTTCGATAATTTCGGTTTTAAATAAGCGCAAGTATGTCGAAAAGGACGGCAAATATATGGTGCCCACCGAGGTCGCGTATAAAATTACCGACATGCTCGTCCATTATTTCAAGGATATAATGGACGTGGGCTTTACGGCAAAGATGGAAACCGATCTTGATAAAATAGAGGACGGCGGCGTGGACTGGCACAAGATAATCGCCGATTTTTATCCCGGTTTTGCCGAACATTTAAAAACCGCCGCATGCGACGGCGACGAGCTTACCGACATCAAATGCGAAAAGTGCGGCTCGCCCATGATCCGTCGCACGGGCAAATACGGCAAGTATCTCGCCTGCTCAAACTATCCCAAGTGCTCCAACATCGTCAGCGAAACCGAGGCCGAAATTTCAGAAGTCCGCTGTCCCAAGTGCGGTGCCAACATGGTGGTTAAAAGCGGACGCTACGGCAAGTTCCTCGCCTGTCCCAACTATCCCGAATGTTCCTCTATCCTGCCCATCGACGCAAAGGTGTCCGAACAGAAGTGTCCCGAATGCGGCGGAGAAATGCTCATAAAGAACGGTAAATTCGGCTCGTATCTCGAATGCGGCAAGTGCGGCGCGAAGCAGCCGCTCAATGCCCCCGAAGGCAGGGCGCGCGACGGAGAAAAGACCGAAGGCAAGTGCCCCGAATGCGGCAGACCCATGCGCAGAATGCGCTCTAAAAACGGCAAGATATATTACGGCTGCACGGGGTATCCCGCCTGCAAATTTTTAAGCTGGGACGTGCCCACCGGCGACAAATGCCCCAAGTGCGGCAAATACCTTGTGCGCAAGGGCAGCAAAATAAAATGTTCCGATAAGGCCTGCAACTACTCTGTCGAAGCCCCCGAAGACGCCTCTTTGTCCGCGGAGGCGGATGTGCGCGATGAATGACGTTATAAACGTCGTCGGCGCGGGGCTTGCCGGGTGCGAGGCGGCTTTCAAACTTGCGTCGCTCGGCCTTAAAGTCAGGCTGTACGATATAAAGCCGTCGTCCTTTACGCCCGCTCACAGCAATGCCGATTTCGGCGAGCTCGTGTGCTCCAACTCCTTAAAAGGCAGCGATCCGTTTACAAACGCCTGCGGCCTCTTAAAGGAGGAGATGCGCATGCTCGGTTCGCTTATCATGCGCGCGGCGGACGCAACAAGCGTTCCTGCCGGCGGCGCGCTTGCCGTCGACCGAGACAGGTTTGCCGAATATATCACCGCGCAAATACGCTCTCATCCCAATATCCAAATTATCTGCAAAGAAGTCGCTTCGCTGCCCGACAACGGTTTTAACATAATAGCCACGGGGCCGCTCACCTGCGACAGCCTTGCTTCCGACATAAAGTCAAAGCTCGGCGGCGGATTGCACTTTTACGATGCCTCCGCCCCGATAGTCGCCCGCGAATCGATAGATATGTCGCATGCGTTCGTCGGCGACAGATACGGTCGCGGCGGCGACGATTATATAAATTGTCCGCTGAACGAAGACGAATACGCTCTGTTCGTCGAGCAATTGCTTGCCGCCGAACGCGCGCACCTGCACGAATTCGAAAAGGGCGAAATTTTCGAAGGCTGCATGCCGATAGAGGTAATGGCCGCCCGCGGCAGAGATACTCTTCGCTTCGGCCCATTCAAGCCGGTGGGCCTGCGCGACGGCGCGGGCAATAAGTTTTATGCCGTGCTTCAACTTCGCAAAGAAAACGTTCAAGGCTCGGCATACAATCTCGTGGGGTGTCAAACCAATTTAAAATTTCCCGAACAAAAGCGGGTGTTTTCGCTCATCCCCGCCCTCAGAAACGCCGAATTTTTGCGCTACGGCGTAATGCACCGCAACACATACATAAATTCGCCGGCCGTGCTCAACGCCGATTTTTCGTTAAAATGCCGTCCGCAAACGTTTTTTGCCGGGCAGATAACGGGAGTGGAGGGGTATGTCGAAAGTGCCGCATCCGGTTTGCTTGCCGCCATACACATGCATGCCGTATTCTGCGGCAAACAGCCCGTTGTTCCCAAAAACGTGTGCATGCTCGGTGCTCTGTCGGCGCACGTTTCAACCCCCAACCCGCAGTTTACCCCCATGAACGCGAATTTCGGCATACTGCCGGCTCTGCCCGAACGAATACGCGATAAAAAGGCGCGCTATGCCGCCCTTGCATCCCGTTCGCTCGAATATATAGCGGAGTATAAGCGGCTCATCGAAGAATAGTTGCCCTGCCGCCGCGTTGTCCGATGCGCAGAGCGAGGCCGTTTAGCCGGCGCGGTGTTTTGCGCACCGTGCTTCTCGCGCGGCACACATAAACGGAGTTTTTTTATGGATCTTACACCCAAACAGATAGTACACGAACTCAATAAATACATCATAGGTCAGGACGAGGCTAAAAAGGCCGTGGCGATCGCACTCAGAAACCGCTACCGCCGCAGTATGCTCTCGCCCGAACTCAGAGAGGAAGTTACTCCCAAAAACATAATAATGAAAGGACCAACGGGCGTCGGCAAAACCGAAATCGCCCGCAGGCTCGCCAAGCTTGTAAAGGCTCCCTTTTTAAAGGTTGAAGCCACAAAGTATACCGAAGTCGGCTATGTCGGCCGCGACGTCGAAAGCATGGTGCGCGACCTCGCCGAATGCGCCATGCGTCTTGTCAAGGAAGAAAAGACGCAGGAAGTCAGTTTCAAGGCCATGGCCGTTGCCGAACGCAGGATCGCCAAGGTGCTTGCCGAAGTAAAAAAGGACGAGCGCGGCGAATTTTCGCGCGAGGTGTTCGAAAACAACCTCGTCGACGACATCCACGCGGGCAAGTACGACTCTGCGATGATAGAAATCGAAATAGCCGATAATCCCAAACCTCTCGAACTTTCGCCCGGTCAGGGCGCGGCCATCGACCTCGGCTCGGTGTTCGGTTCTCTCGGCATGAACCGCAAAAAAAAGCGCAGGCTTTCGGTAAAGGAGGCCCGCAACCTCATTATGGCAGAAGAGGCGGATAAACTTATCGACAGTGACTCCGTTCAGGAGGAGGCCATCCGCCGCGCCGAAAACGACGGCATAATCTTCATCGACGAAATCGACAAGATAGCCGGCGGCGGTCGAACGGGCGGCCCCGACGTATCCCGCGAGGGCGTTCAACGCGATATATTGCCTATCGTAGAGGGCTGCACGGTCATGACAAAGTACGGCCCCGTAAAAACCGACTATATCCTGTTCATTGCCGCGGGCGCGTTCCATGTATCCAAGGTTGAAGACCTCATTCCCGAATTTTTGGGGCGTTTCCCCGTGCTCGTGGAACTGAACAGCCTTAAAAAGCAAGATTTCGTAAACATTCTCACCCAAACCCACAATGCCATCACCATGCAGTATTCCGCCCTGCTCGGTGTGGATAATATCGATCTGCAGTTCAAACCCGACGCCATCGAGCGCATCGCCGAAGTCGCCGAAGAACTCAACGAAAGCAGCGAAGACATCGGCGCGCGCCGCCTGCATACCGTAATGGAATATCTTTTAGAAGACATATCCTTCGAAGCCGGCGGCAACGACTATCCTCTCGTCACGGTGGAAGTCACCAAAAAATACGTCGATGACCACATATCCAAGCTCATGCAGGTATGCGGCGGTAAAAAGCACTTAAAAGTTACCGGCTTTTCGGCCGCCGAATAACGGGCGGCGTTTCGCCGCAGTCAATTCTCTGCGTTAAACGAGGTTCTATTTATGATAAACATTCCCAAGGGTACCAAGGACGTCCTGCCCGCACAGTCGTATAAATGGCAGTTTGTCGAAGACTGCGCCAAAAAGGTGGCGCGCGCGTTCAATATAAGCGAAGTGCGCACCCCCGTGTTCGAACATACCGAACTTTTCGCCCGCGGCGTGGGCGATACCACGGATATAGTTAATAAAGAGATGTATACGTTTTTGGATAAGGGCGGGCGTTCCATAACGTTAAAGCCCGAAGGCACCGCCGGCGTCGCCCGCATGTTCATCGAAAACGGTCTCTCTTCCAGCCCGCTGCCCATGAAGTCGTATTATATTACGCCCTGTTACAGATACGAGCGTCCCCAGGCGGGCAGACTGCGCGAATTCCACCAGTTCGGCGTAGAGGTATACGGTTCGCCTTCGCCCGCCGCCGATGCCGAAGTCATTTCGGCGGCCTCGGCGTTTTTAAAGGAGCTGGGCATAAGCGACGTCGAATTGCAGATAAATTCGATAGGCTGCAAAACCTGCCGCGCCGCATATAATGCGGCTTTAAAGGAGTATTTCGCGCCCCGCCTCGGCGAGATGTGTCCCGCATGCCGCGAAAGGTTCGAAAAGAACCCTTTAAGGATGCTCGACTGCAAAGAAGAGACCTGCAAAGCAATTGCGGCAAACGCACCCAAAATTCTCGATTATCTCTGCCCCGACTGCGCAAACCACTTTGCCGAAGTGCAGCGGCTTTTAACCGCGCAGGGCATAAAATATGTGATTGAACCCAACATAGTAAGGGGGTTGGATTATTATACGCGCACGGTATTCGAATTCGTGTCCACAGCCATAGGCGCGCAGGGTACGGTCTGTGCCGGCGGCAGGTACGACGGGCTTATAGCGCAGCTCGGCGGCCCGCAGACGCCAGCGGTGGGATTTGCCGCGGGGCTTGAAAGACTTATTCTGCTTATGGAAAACACGTCGGTTCCCTTCCGTCCGCAGCCCGTTCCCGCAATATATCTGGCGGGGATGGACGAACTCACCCGTCAAAAGGCCTTTGCGCTCGCAGGCAGTCTGCGCGCGGCGGGCATCGCCGCGGAGTGCGACGTTATGGAACGTTCGGTAAAGGCTCAGATGAAGTATGCCGACAAGATAGGCGCGCGCTATGTTGCGGTCATCGGCGAAACCGAGCTTAGCAACGGCGCGGCAAATGTAAAGAACATGGCCGACGGTTCGCAGTGCATGGTGCCGTTCGACGGCCTTGCCGGATATTTAAGCAAATAATTTAAAATATAATATTTAAACAATAAGGAGGAACAAAACAAATGGATAAGGTAAACAGCAGTCAGTTCGATACTCTCATCGGCGGTTCCAAACCCGTCGTGTGCGACTTTTTCGCCACATGGTGCGGCCCCTGCAAAATGCTCGGCCCCGTCATCGAACAGGTGGCGGCCGACCATGCGGACAAGGCGGTATTCGTCAAGGTGGACGTCGACGAATGTCCCGATCTCGCCGCCCGCTACGGCATAATGTCCATTCCCTTTGTCGCCGTGTTCAAAAACGGACAGATGACGGCTAAAACGCTCGGCTTTATGCCCAAATCCGAATGCGAAGAATTCGTAACTTCGAATATCTGAGCCTTAACACGGCTTGCAGCGGCCCGCGGCAGACATGCCGCGGGCCGCTGCATATTTGCGTGTTTTTTTTAAAATTCTGTATTGACAGCGCAGCCGCTCCGTGGTAAAATATTGCCATGGATAAATTTACTAAATGTTCCGAATGGATAAACCGCCCCGAACAATTCGTCGCGGGCGACGACGAGATAACTTTTACCACCTCGCCCCAAACCGATATGTGGCAGAACACATACTATAATTTCTGCCGCAACAACGCACACATGCTGCTGGCCGAAACCGACCGCGATTATTTTTCGTTTACGGTTAAAACCCGCTTTCAAAGCAAACGCAGATTCGACCAGTGCGGCATAGTTTTGTATATCGATGAACACAACTGGCTAAAAGCTTCCATAGAGTATCAAAACGTAATGTTTCAGCGGCTGGGCAGCGTTGTTACAAACCGTGCCTTCTCCGACTGGGCCACCACCGATATTCCCGCCTCGATAAAGGAGATGTGGTATCGTTTAAGCCGCAGAGGGAACGATTTTTTGATTGAGTGCTCCGTCGACGGCATAACCTACAATCAGATGCGCGTCTGCCATATAGAACGCGCCGAAGGCAGTGTAAAGTTCGGCATATACGCCTGCAGTCCCGAAGATTCCTCGTTCGAGGCGTCGTTTACGCACTTCAACTTCGGCGGCTGCGTATGGCAGGAACATAAATAATCTGTTTTGCCGCCTCGATTTCGGGCGGCCTTTCCGTGCGGAATGGTGGTCATTACGCGCATTTTGGATAGATCAAAAAAGGGAGGGGAGTATGAAAGCAGCCGCCGTTGTCGCCGCCGCAGTCGCTGCGGCAATGCTATGTTTGCCGCTTGCCTCCGCGCACTGGATAATTCCGGCATCGATAGGCGTGGGCTTCGAATACACGGGCGGCGCGGGCATAAACGTGTCGTTCAACGCCAACAGTACGCAGAGCGATTATTCCGCTCTGTCCGCGCCGGATATTGTTCTTCCGTCGTCCGAAGAAGGTTTCCTTGCCGATTACGGCTTTAACAAGTACGACGACAGCCTTTCTCATCCGCTGTATTTCGGCGGCTGGTACACTGCTCCGCAGGGCGGAAGCCTCATCAAAACTTATGAGCAGGCCGTCGCCGCGTCCGAGGACGGCAGCCTCAGTCTGTATGCCCGCTGGGAAAGTAAGGCAATCCTTACCGTCTCCTTACAGGATTTGAATTATAACCTATATAATATATCGTTCGAACTTATATGCGGAGAAAGCGCGGTTTCCCTGCAAACTAATGCCACGCAGACTATCGAAAATATTTATTACGTCAACCCGGTTTTATCTTGGCGGCTTTCGGCCTCCGCGCGCTCTTCAAAGGTAGAGCTCGGCAGCGACAACTGTGCTTTAACCGCGGGACAGGGCTATCTGTTCACTGCCAAGATATTAAGCAGCGGCATAGCCAAAATCGACAGCGCGCTCACGCCTCAACAGACTGCGTTTTAAGGCGCAGCGGATTTTAGGGCGTGTTTTGCGTCATTCGCGGCCGGTGAAAAAAAGTTGCATGCCTTTTATCCGACATGATTGAACATGATAATTGTTTTCATTATAACAAACCGTATGGCTTTTCGTGCCCCGCGGCCTTTAAACGGCCGCGGGGCTTTTCCGTCTTTTTTTATTCCTGCAAAATATTGCAATTCGTACAGTTAAAACTGCAATATATGATTAAATTAACATATTTAAAGACTAAATTTGCCGCATAAATATTTCAAAATCAGCACATAATAATTGCAAAAACTGCATAATCATGTTTTTGCAATATATTTATCTTTTGGACGCAATGTACATTTTGCATATAGCTGATAAAATATAATTGCGTAATAAATTTACAGCAAATGAAAGTTTTCAACTTAGTGCGCATAAAGTCGAAGGCGTTCTTTGCTTAAAAAGCGCGAATCACAAGGAGACCCCTGCGCTTTAAATTATTATCGCGTCAGGGAAAGGAGTTATTTGATGGTATTTAACAAAAAGATTTGGCAGGGCGTGGCATGCCTTGGCGCGTTTTTGCTGTCATTTTCTTCGATAGCAGCCGTTATCCTCGAAGAAAACCGCAGTGCCATTGATGCCAACCTCGGCACCGTAAGTGAACTTATGGTGTCGGAAGACGACGGTTCGACATATACCGCGTTCACGCCTAAGGACAAGTATTTGAACGAAGACGGCACGGGCAACTCCCGCGCGCTCATCAAGGATGCGATCGACATCGGCCGCAGACACGAAACCGAAGGCGCGGTATTGCTTAAAAACACCAACTCGGCACTGCCCCTTCAAAAGGGCAGCAGCGTAACCCTTTTGGGCGCGCGCAGCCACAGAACGATATTGAACTCCGGCATGGGTCAAAAATCGCAGGGTTGCTACATCACCCTCGAACAGGCTCTCGGTGCGGATAAAACCGATTTCACCAACACCATGATCCCCGCAAGCGGCTGGGGCGCAACCCCTTCCGATCCCATTGCCGATTTCAACTTTGCCGACTTAAAACTTAACGGCGACGGCGTTGCCGCAGGCGCGGGCTTCGAAGTTAACCCCACCATGTCGGCGGTGTACGAAGCCGTTTCGGGTGAACTCAATCTTCAGCCCGCCGCTTCCAAAACATATAACCCCGAAGAACCTTCGCTCGAACAGCTCGCAGCGGCCGACGCCGATTATGCGGCCAGCTTTGCGCAGTACGGCGACGCAGCCATAGTTGTAGTCGGCAGGGGCGCGGGCGAAAGCAACGACTATATCAAGGGCGGCCTTGCAGAGGGAGTGGAGAGCGAAAGCACCGAACCTTTGCACCTTACCAAGAACGAACAGGACGCCATCAAGCTCGCAACCGACAATTTCGATAAGGTAATAGTGCTTGTAAACACCAACTCCGCAATCGAAATAGGTGAACTCGAAGATAACGACGCCATCGACGCTATCCTTTGGATAGGTCATCCCGGCAACTACGGTCTTTTGGGCGTGGCCGACATCCTCTGCGGCAACGTCAATCCTTCCGGCGGCCTTTACGACATCTATGCCGCAAACAATCTTTCGGCTCCCGCAATGATGAACATGGGCGACTATACTTGGTCTAACGCCGACGAGCTTACCAGAAGGCGTTCTCAAAAATACGTCATCGAAGCCGAAGGCCTGTATGTCGGCTATCGTTATTACGAAACCAGATACTATGATTCGATAGTCAATCCCGATAGCAATGCCGACTCTTCGGCCGGCGTATACGCTTCGGCCAACAACAGCTGGAACTATTCCGACGAGGTTGTCTACGGTTTCGGTTACGGGCAGTCGTACACCGAATTCGATTTCGACATCACAAACTTCTCGATAGACCAGCGTCCTCACGAAATTTTTGCCAACGTCACCGTAAATGTTACCAACACGGGCGACGTCGCCGGCAAAACGAGCGTGCAGGTATATGCCCAGTCGCCTTATACCGACTACGATAAGCAGCACAACGTCGAAAAATCGGCCGTTCAGCTCATCAATTTCGATAAGACCGGCGTTCTTCAGCCCGGCGCGTCCGAAACCGTCGAAATACAGCTCGACCTTCAAAATTTGGCCAGCTACGACTCCACATACGAAAATGCCGACGGCACAAAGGGCACTTACATCTTTGAAGAGGGCGACTACTACTTCGCGGTGGGCAACGGCGCGCACGATGCTTTGAACAACATCCTCGCCGCCCAGGGTCACGGCGTCGAAGACGGCATGGACTATGCCGGCGAAGCCGCTCTTGCCGAAAAGTGGACGTATGATTACAGCGGCAACGGCACGATCGACGCAATCACGTTCGGCATTTCCAGAAACCAGCAGCAGGTTTCCAACCAGATAGAATACGCCGACTGGAATACGTTCGGCGGTCAGGAGATCACATATCTGTCGCGCAGCGACTGGGAAGCAACCTATCCGATCGAATACGCTTCCGTTGAAGCTCCCGACGACATGATGGATCTTCTCAACGGCAAGTACTACACCGTAGATACCGACGGCGACACTTCCGATATAGTTTGGAACAGCCCCGAAACTTCCCACAAGTTCTATCAGCTTGTAAAGGCGGAGTGGGACGACTATCGCTGGGAAGAGCTTTTAAACCAGCTCGATCTCGGCGAGGCAACGGCGTTCGCCTCCAACGCAGGCCCCACATTCCTGCCCCTTACGGCAATCGACTTCCTGCCCCTTACGGCGTCCACCGATAACGCGGGCAACGGCGTCGTGTTCACCCTTAGCGGCACCAAGGATCCCGATGCTCCCTGGGCCATCCTCGAAGGCGAAGACGCCGGCTGGAACGGTCAGGTATTCGGCAGCGCACCCCTCGTTGCTTCCTCGTTCAACGTCGATCTGATGAAAGAGATAGGCGAATTCGTCGGCAACGAAGCGTTGTTCATGGGTCTGCCCATCCTCTGGGGTCCCGGCCTCAACACGCACCGTCACGCGTATAACGGACGTAACGGCGAATACTATTCCGAAGACCCCGTGCTCTCCGGCACCTGCGCTCTCGAATTCGCCGTAGGCGCGCGCGAATACGGCCTGATAGCATCCGCTAAACACTTCGTATTCAACGATCAGGAAACTAACCGCCAGGGCGTTGCTCCGTTCCTCACCGAACAGCGCGCAAGGGAAGTTGAACTCCGCGCATATCAGGTGGCCATCGAAGCGGTCAAATACGACGGCGAAGGCATGATAGGCCTCATGACCTCCTTCTCCAAAGTAGGCCCCGTCGAAGTTACCTGCTCGTACGGCATGCTCACTGGCATACTTCAAAACGAATGGGGATTCCACGGCTATGCCGTAACCGACATAAGCGATGATAAAGACCTGTACACCTCGATGGTGCATGCGGGCGCAACCGGTTTCGACCTCCGCTTCGGTTATCCCACAAGCGTCGAAGATTTTGCCTCCAAGTTCCAGAACCAGGCCGACGGCAACGTCGTTTCGCCTGAAATGTTCGAAAACGACCCCGTGATGCAGAACACCGTTAAAAACTCGATAAAGAGAACTCTGTGGTGCTTTGCTCAGTCCAACCTTATGAACCGTTACAGCTCTACCACTCACACCGAATGGCAGATGACGTGGTGGAGGGGTGCTTACATCGCCGCCATCACCGTAACTTGCATAATCACGGTAGGCGCAGCCGCAATGTACGCACTTTCCGTAATCAAAGGAAAAAAGGAGGTTGCATAATGAAGGATATAATTAAAAACGGCGGCGTATTGCTCTGGATAAATGCTGCGGCCGCGGTACTCGCCCTCATCGGCATGATAGTTCTGTTTGTCAGCAACGGCACTCCCGGCTATGCGATAATGGGCGGGGGCGGGGCGATAGCCTGCATAATAATTGCGTTCATTGCAATTCTAGGCTGCGCTTTCTGCTGCATCAAGTTCGGCTCGCAGCACTTCATCACCGCTGTGCTTCGCGTGGCTTCCATAGTCCTCGTGTGCGTTTGCCTCGGCATCATCCTCTCCGACAGAGTGGGTATTGCCGCAAATGTATTAACGTGGGACAGCGCAAACACTGTTGCGTGGGGTGCGCTCACTTCCAGCATCGTTGCGGTAGTGTTCATGCTTCTCTCCGTTATCGTCCTCATCGTAACGGGATTTATGGAAGGCAAAAAGCCCGAAGCCGAGCTCGCCGCATAAAAGCAACTCAATCCAAATACACGGCAGCAAGCTTTGTATTGTATACCCTCAAACGGGGCGCGCCTTTGGCGCGCCCCGTTTCCCGTATCGCGATGTATGTAGGGATGCCCGAAAAACGATTTTATGCGGATTTTTTTAAAAAGAGCAACATTGTCCGCGCGCTGCCGCCGTCTGCAAAAAGGCACGCGTCCGCTCTGCGTTCGGCATACAAAATACGGCGGCCGCGCAAATTTGCGCGGCCGCCGTGCGTTTTATGCGTCGGCTTCGCCGTCCTCCTTTTCGCGGCTCTTTTTGCGCGATTTAACGGGAGGCAGCCCTTCTTCTTTAAGCATCTTTATATAGCAGCGGTAAAAGGTGGAGTAGTTTTCAAATCCCGTCTTTTCCGCCGCAATCGTTTTGGGCGTTCCGCTCATTATCATTCCGTGCGCGGCTATCGCCTTTTTCTTGCGTATGTACTGCATAACGGGCATGTTCGTATATTGCTTGAACCTCTTCGCTATCGAAGATTTAGAGCAGTGGAAGGCGTCGGCCAGCGTCTGCAGCGAAATATAGTCGCTTATGTGCGTGTCGATGTAATCGCCCAGCTGCGTCACAAGCGGATCGTCCGTTTCGTGCGCGCTGAAATAATCGTGATGCAAAAATGTTATAAGTTTAACAAGGTCGCACCCGAACAGGGTATACAGCTCTTCGTCGTTGAATTTTTTAACGTATTGGTCAAAGTTCGAAAACATCGTCATGTATCTCTTGCCGTTGCCGTTAAACCAATACCCGTCGGGCGAAAGCTCCCTTGCAAATTCGGGCAAAATTTCAGCGGGGAATTTAAGCACATACCTCTCGTATGCAACTTCCTCGTTCACCATCGAAAAATGCTCAACTCCCGGCGCAATGCAAATTATATCGCCGGGGTGCAGCTTTGCCGTCTTCTGTCCTGCGGTATAAAATACGTCGCCCGCAACAAAAATCAGAATTTCACAGCAGGGGTGGGAGTGTTTTTCAAACACCTCATGCTTACCCCCCCACCGAACATGGACGAAGGGAATGTATATTTATGAGAAAAATCCAAATTTTTATACATATACTTGAACATACATAAATTATATCATATTTTTACCAAAAATGCAATATGTGTAAAAAAATTTTACTTGTTTTATATCAACAATTTTGCGTTAATTGCAATATATACGTGGCGCAACGGCAATATGGCTGCATGAGCCGTGCGTGTTTGTCCCGCATGCGTTAAGGGTTGACAATAAGCGCGCTATGGTGTAAAATGTACGAAAAGATATTAAACGGGGGAGGGGCGTATGCATTTCAACGGCCGCGAATATACGCTAAAGGTCACCGCGTCGGGCAGAGTGAACCTCATCGGCGAACATATCGACTATTGCGGCGGAAGCGTAATGCCCGTCGCGCTGTCGCTTAAAAACACCGTGTACGTCCGTCCCAACGGCACAAACTTTTTAAACATCCGCTCAACGTCGTCGGCGGGCGAATTCCGCCTCGATATTTTCAAACTTGCAAATTATAAAACGCTGCCCCACGTCAATTATATCGCGGGTAGCGCGTACATGTGGCAAAAGGCGGGGCATGCCGTCGTCGGCTGCGACATGCTGTTCGACTGTTCGCTTCCGTTCGGCGGCGGGTTGTCCTCTTCGGCTGCAATCGAAGTTTCGGCAATAGCCGCGCTTGCCGCCGTAGCGGGCGAAGAGCCGCAAAGGCTGCAAATGGCTCTTGCCGCGCAAACTGCCGAATGCTCGTATGTGGGCGTTCACTGCGGCATAATGGATCAGTTTGCCGCCGCCTGCGGCAAGCGCGGAACGGCCATGTTGCTCAACTGCAAAACGCTGCAATGCGAATATGTGCCGTTGAACCTCGGCGACTGCTGTCTTGTGGCAATCTATAC